>JALYJH010000449.1 GCA_030775415.1 Acidobacteriota bacterium
ACCCACGGCCGCGTGCCAGATCTGCAAGCGCTGTCCGCGCAGGAAGCCGTAGCCGCCGGGCCAGGGCTCGAATCCGCGAATCCGGTTCAAGATTTCCCGCGCCGAAAGCTGCCAATCGATTTTGCCGTCTTCCTTTTTGAGAATAGGCGCGTAGGTGGCTGCGGAATCATCCTGCGGCTCGGGCTTAATCGTGGCGAGCCCGGCGAGCGTGCGCACCAATAGCTCCGCGCCCGCGATGGCCAGGCGCCGGCCCAGTTCGACAGCGTTTTCTTCAGGACCGATCGCGGTCTCCCACCGGAGCAGCATGTCACCGGTGTCGAGCCCCTCGTTGATACGCATCGTGGTGACGCCGGTGCGCGTTTCGCCGCGAGCGATGGCCCACTGGATGGGCGCGGCGCCGCGATACTTGGGGAGCAAGGACGCGTGCACGTTAATGATGCCCTGCGGCGGGATATCGAGGATGGCTTTGGGAATGATCTGGCCATAGCCGACCACCACCATCGCCTCCGGCGCAACGGCGCGCAGTTGTTCGACGACTTCCGGACGCCGCACCCGTTCCGGTTGATGCACCGGCAAGCCCAAGCGCAGCGCTGCTTCTTTTACAGGGGGCAGGGCGTCCTTTTGCCCGCGGCCCTTGGGGCGGTCGGGCTGGGTGAAGACGGCGACGACCTCGTGACCGGCTGCGATTGCGTGCTCCAAGGTGGGAACGGCAAAGGAAGGCGTGCCCATAAACACCAGCTTCACGGCGCTTCTAATCCCACTCGCCGGCTTTTTGCAGCTTGCGGACCTTGCGACGGATCAGGTCTCTTTTCAGCGCACTAATGTGGCTAATATAAAGTTTTCCATTAAGGTGATCGGTCTCGTGGAGGAAAGCGCGGGCCAGCAGTTCATCGCCCGACATTTCAAATTCCTTCCCCTGGGCGTCCTGGGCGCGGACGGTCACTTTTAAAGGTCTTGTCACCTGCTCGCGGAAGGTGGGGAGGCTCAGGCAGCCTTCTTCGCTCCGGTGCGAGCCCTCAGTTTTGACGATCGCGGGGTTGATCAGTACGATCTTCTGCTTGGGGTCCTCGCCGGTGGAAATATCGATCACTGCCAGGCGCTTGGCGACGCCGATCTGAGGCGCGGCGAGGCCGACACCTTTCGCGGCATACATTGATTCGAACATATCCTCGACCAGCTTCTTCAGCTCGGGCGTGTCAAATTCCGTAATATCTTCGCCGCGTTTTTCGAGTACGGGATTGCCGTACTTCACGATGGGATAAATCATGCTTAGAAGTTCTTCACCTGTTCCAAATATCCTTGGTAGTTACGCCGCGTTTCCGATAGCGAATCTCCGCCAAACTTTTCGAGCATCGCCGAAGCCAGCACCAGCGCGACCATGGCTTCGCCGATCACTCCGGCGGCGGGGACCACCGCGATGTCGCTCCGCTCATATGCCGCGAGCGCCGCGTCCCGGGTTTCGAGGTCGACACTTTCTAAAGGACGCCGCAACGTGGAGATGGGCTTCAGCATTCCGCGGACGAGCACGTCCTGGCCGTTGGTCATGCCGCCCTCGAGGCCCCCGGCGCGATTGGCCCCGCGCGTGAATTCGCGTTTCTCGCGGCTGTAGTGAATCGTATCCTGGACCTTCGAGCCGAAGGCCGCCGCGCCCTCCACCGCATAGCCGACCTCCACGCCCTTCACCGCCTGCATCGACACGATGGCCTGGGCCAGCTTGCCGTCGAGGCGCGTGTCCCAGGCGATGTGCGAACCTAAGCCGGGCGGCACGCCGCGGGCGATCACTTCGAAAACGCCGCCGACGGTGTCGCCGGTCTTATAAGCCTGGTCGACGACGGCCTTCATGCGCTGCTCGGCTTCAGGGTCGACGCATCCCAGTAAAACTTCTTCGCGCTGGCTGAGGGCAACCAGCTCTTCCCAAGTGGCTGCACGCTCGAGTTTGGCTTCCCCGACGGCGATGACGTGGCTGAGTATACCGATGCCGAACTCACCGAGAAATGCCTTAGCCAGCGCGCCTGCGGCAACCCGCGCCGCGGTTTCGCGGGCGCTGGCCCGCTCCAAAATATAGCGGGCGTCGTGAAAATTGTACTTGATGGCACCTGCCAGATCGGCATGTCCGGGCCGCGGGCGCGTCACCGGCTTTTTGTGATCTTCGGCGCCGTCGATGTCTTCGACGGGCAGAGCCTCGGTCCAATTCTTCCAGTCCTTATTCTCGATCAGGATGGCTATGGGCGAACCGATGGTGCGCGAGTGGCGGATTCCGCTGACGATGTGGGCGTGATCGGTCTCGATTTTCATACGCCCGCCGCGGCCAAATCCTTGCTGGCGGCGCCACAATTCGCGGTCAATGGAGGCGACGGAAACGGGTACTCCAGCGGGCAGTCCGGTGAGAGTGGCGACGAGGCACTCCCCGTGCGATTCTCCTGCGGTTTCAAAGCGAAGCATGGAATCTCTTATGGTAGCAACAACCGTTGGAATTACCAGTGCGGGCGGAGTGTTTTAGTGCTGAAGGTTTGGGAGCAGTGGGCCATTCTGACCCAGCTACGAGTCACTGCGGCGCGATGGGGGCGTCGGGGGAATCCACTTCTTCGGGCTTGGGGGAGGAGGAAATCGTCTCCAGCAGCAGGGAAACGATGAGAAACCCGGCGATGACGGCGGCGACGATCACGCTTTGCTTTAAGCAATCGAAGTGCCACAGCTCAGCGCCTAATTTTTGAACGGCGCCTGATTCATGTTGCGGTAGCTCATCATCTTCACATAAATATCGTTGGCCAGGGCGGAATTGATGCCCCAGCCGGCCAAGTACATGAGCTTCAAGTCGCGGTCGCGGTTTAGCGGAGCGCCTTTGGTCCACAGGCCGAGGTCGGTGTTGCGGCCCATATAGACCGAGAATAAACTGGCCGCTGAGTGCACATCGATATCGGCCAGCGACTGCGCTACCGCAGCATAGTCGGGCCGGCGCAGGCGTTTTTCAATTTCCGCTACGTCGATTTGCAGGGGCTCCACCTGTCCCATGAACACAGTGTCGTAGCCTTGCCCGCTTTGATTGTTGGCCCACACGGTGGCGTA
>JALYJH010000450.1 GCA_030775415.1 Acidobacteriota bacterium
AAACAGGCAGAGTGACTCTCTACCCGGGAGTAGGCTAAGGCGGACTACCCCCTTCGCTCGGCGAAAGGTCTCACATTTTCGGGTTTTGGAACGCCGCTAGAATGGGCTGCGGGGATGAACCCGTGTCTCGTCGTACAATGGTGGATCAGATCAGGGAAAATGCCGCGTTTCAAACCCAAAGGTATGCTCGAACGGGACGCCTTGGCGGACCTCTGGAAGCACACGCTCTCGCAGATCCCCACGGTTTACGGAAGGCTGGTATATTTAGCGTCCCTACGGGATCCGAACTCCGGCACCTACCGGCATCACGGTTTGAGTGCCTCGTTCGGCCGCGAACAAAGCATCTATGCCCTGCGAAAGAGTCACGAGCAGACCTTTCTGGAGTGGCTCACCATCCCCCTGGCGGCCAAAGACGCGGACCTCCGGGCGTATCTGCAAAGTCCTGGCTGTGAGGAAAATCCGCAGGCGGTTGTGACGTATCTTGCCCGCGGCGCGGGTTATGCCACGCAGGCTCCAGATGCCGCCGGCCCCGCGCAGCGCGAACAATTCAAAGTGGAAGTGGAGATCCTACTGGAACTCGTTAAGAACGATTCCGGCGGTTCCCGGCGTCCAAACTCATTGCAACCCGCGTGACCTGACCCACTACTTCAATTTCATCCGGATATACATAGGATTCGCTCTCGCAATTCGAAGCCGGATGGGGTTGCACAATCAGGCGTCCATCGCTCATCGAACACCACCGGCAGAGGTAGCCTTCGCGGTGTTCCAGGAAGTAAATAGGGCGATCGAATTCACTGGTCCACCCCGATGTGGCGATCTTCCGCTTGGAATCGTCAATCACCACCAGCGATCCCGGCGGAATCAGCGGGAACATGGACCAATCTTCGGTTCCAATGTACCCATACCTAAGATTCCGCAAGTCTATGTTACTGAGCAGAGTAAGTGGAACCGTTCCCCACCGCTGAATCAGCCGGCTTAAAAAAACTGTACGGCCCAGGTCTAGGCCGGGATCGAGCGCGATGGGCAATTGCACTTCTCCCTCTTCCGGCCGAAACCCCACCAGATGCGTGCGCCCATACTCTATGACGTCTGCGTCTCCGGGTATACCATCGAGAGGAATTCCGTACCAGGAAAGCACCTCCGGCAAGTCCAGCCGATAAATGGCGCATAAGGAATACAAACGGTAAATGGACGGAATCGTTCCTTTGTTTTCAATATCCGCAAGACGACTCAAAGCCACGATGAACTCGTCGTTGTCGTGTCGGCGAGCGATTTTCGTGCTGGCTTCCTCTACCTCGCGGAAGCGTAAATTGAGCCGTTCGCGTGCCCGCTTGAGTTTCTGCCCTGGTTCCTCCATCATAGAGGCTTGAGATTCACCAGTCTGCTGGCGGAGCAGTAGCTTTCCCCGACGGAATCCGCAAGATATATATCAGGATATTTCACTTTAGGTGTGGCTAGGATTATAGCGTTCGATGCGGGACTTCAGCAAGGAGCCTGTTCTGAATTCGGAACAGAATTTTTATCTCGAGTGGGATTTACAATAATTTCGATGAAATACCAACGGTCTCAGGGAACTTGCGCATTATCGTAGGGATTACTGGAGCAAGCGGTTCCATCTACGGCTGGCGCTTGCTGGAAAAACTGCGCGCGCAACCCGCGGTAGAAACGCACCTCATCATCTCGCGGTCCGGTGAGCGCACTGCCTTCCTCGAAATGGGGAAATCGGCGGCCGATTTCAAAGCCTTGGCTCACTTTCACTATCCCGTCGAGGACATCGGTTGCCGCCTGGCGAGCGGTTCGGCCGCCATGAACGCCATGGTGGTCGCGCCCTGCTCTATTCACACCATGTCAGCAATCGCCCATGGGATCAGTTCCAACCTGATCGTACGCGCGGCTGATGTAACGCTCAAGGAACGCCGCCGCCTGGTGCTCATGGTTCGCGAGTCTCCGCTTCATCTGGGCCATTTGCGATCCATGGCCGCACTCGCTGAAATCGGCGTGATTTTAGCCCCTCCGGTGCCGGCTTTTTACCTAAATCCGCAAACCGTGGCGGAGATCGTGGAACATAGCGTGGAGCGCGTCATGGCACTAGCCGGGGCACCCGCCGAAGGCGCACCCGAGTGGGAAGGAAAACGATGAAGCGCAGCAGCACGCCCAAAAGGATCGGCTTCCAGGGAGAGTTGGGAGCCTTCAGCCAGCAAGCCATCCGCCAATTGCTCGGCCTCAAAGCCGAGCCCATCCCGCACCAGCGCTTCGATGAGGTATTCGCCGCGCTCGACGGCGGCAAGATTGACGCGGCCGTCATCCCGCTTGAAAACTCGCTGGCCGGATCGGTGCACGAAAATTACGACCTTCTGCTCAAGCACGCCTGCGAAATCACCGCCGAAACTAGCGTGCGCGTGATCCACAATCTGATTGCTCCGCCTGGAGTCCCCTTCCGCGCCATCCGCAAAGTCTATTCGCACCCGGTGGCTCTCAACCAGTGCCTGGATTTCTTCGCCAGCCACCCCCGCATCGACCGGACACCGTTCTACGACACCGCCGGGAGCGTCAAAATGATCATGGAAGAGCAACCAGCGGACGCCGCCGCCATCGCCTCCGAGCTTGCCGCCCAAACCTACGGAGCCCAAATCCTAAAGCGTGGCATCGAAGACGACCGCCAGAATTTTACCCGCTTCTTCTTGCTCGAGCCAGCCGGGGCCAAGCCCCGTAACATCCGCGGAGCCACCCAACGACCCTGGAAAACCTCCTTGGTTTTTTCCATTCGTAACGTGCCCGGGGCTCTCTTCCGCTCCCTGGGTGCCCTTGCGCTACGCGACATCGATTTAGTCAAAATTGAGTCGCGCCCGCTGCGCGGCAAGCCCTGGGAATATTTGTTCTATCTGGACCTGTGGGGCCACCGTGACGATCAGGTGGTTCGCAACGCCCTTAGCCATCTGCAAGAGCTTGCCGATTTCCTCAGAGTTCTAGGAAGCTACCGTGCGGCGTAACCTTTTAGAGCCCACGGCAATCCAATCATTTACACATGACTAAAGTGCTTTTGCTCGTCTAC
>JALYJH010000451.1 GCA_030775415.1 Acidobacteriota bacterium
GGACGCATTCGGCATCCTTCCTTCCAGGGGCTTCGCGAGGATAAGGACACTTCCGACGTGAAACAGGAGAAACCACTTCCTACCGCCGTATCCGCAGCGCCCAAGGGAGTGAAAGCGGGCGCGCTGGTGGCCGCAGGCGTCACGATCAGTCACCCCGATCGAGTGATTTCGGAGACAGGCCATATTACAAAGGGCGAACTGGCGGAGTACCACGCCGCCATCGCGCCGTTTATGCTGCCGCACATCGCGCGCCATCCCCTGAGCCTGCTGCGCTGTCCGGCCGGCATTGACGGTACCGATGGAAAGGAATGCTTTTTTCAGCGTAGTCCCGGGAGAGGCCTCGGCAAAAACGTCCATTCCTTCGACTTTCAGCACAAGGGGAAGCATTATGAATACCTGTATATCGGTGATGAAAAAGGGCTGCTGGAAGTCATTCAGATGGGTGCCATCGAGCTCCATCCCTGGGGCGCTCCGGTGGATGCGATCGATTATCCAGACCGCTTAATCTTTGACCTGGATCCCGCGCCGGAAGTTCCCTTCGAGGCGCTGAAGCTCGCGGCCACGGATCTGCGGCAGCGCCTTAAGAGGAGAGGTCTCGATTCAAGCCTTAAATGCACCGGCGGCAAAGGGCTGCATATCACGGTCGCGCTCGCTGGGAAGAACCGCTGGCCTGAGGTAAAGGCATTCGGCGCCGCCGTTGCGAATGAGATGGTGTCTGCAACGCCGGAGGCTTACATCGCAACCATGAGCAAGGCAAAACGTACGGGAAAGATCTTCATCGATCATTTCCGCAACGATTATACGGCGACCGCAATCGCTGATTACGGAGTACGCGCCCGTCCGGGCGCTCCCGTGGCGGTACCCCTGGCGTGGGATGAGTTAAAGGGGCTCAAATCCGCCAGTGCGTTTGCGATGAAGGATGTACTGAAGCGAATGAAAAACCGAAAACCTCCTGCACCGCTCAAGGGCCAGGTTCTTCCCTCATGACCCGCGGAGCGCTGGATGCGCTCCGAAAGTCTGAACTGCCGAGACCGCTAAGCTCGTCACCTGCAGCTGTGAAAGGCAATTCCTGCAGTTTCGAGCGAAAGTTGCGCTGAAGCTTAGGCCGGCGAGCGGGTAACTTCGCGTCTTGACGCCAGTTAATGCGGCCACGGTAGTTGGCCGACCAATTGCAAATACGTACCCGCATGCGCCTACACAACGGTACTGGCCCCCGGTTTCGTATCCGTTATGAATGATCCTTTAGCCACCTATCTGCACGATCACCTCGCCGGTGCCAGCTTCGCGGTGGAGCTTTTAAAAAAATTAGCAACTGAGTTCCCGGGCACGTCCTCCGGCGAAACTACCCGAGAGCTTTTGGAAGACATTCAGGCCGATCGGAAGACGCTGGAACAACTGATTGCCAAGGTCGGCAAAGCGAACACCGACGTCTATGACGTGCTGGGTTGGATTACTGAACGCGTCAGCCGGATCAAACTGAAACACGATGATCCAACCGGCATTGGAACCTTTGAGTCCTTTGAAACGATCAGCCTCGGTATCCAGGGCAAACGCGCTTTGTGGGAGGCGCTTCAGGTTCTTCAGTCTACCGACGCTCGCGTGGCGGGAATCGATTATCCCAAGCTGTTAGCTCGTGCAGAGCAACAGTTTCAAACCGCCAATCAGCACCGCCTGGAATTGATCGAAGACGCACTGAGAAGAGCGGAGAGCAGGTCCTAAATGAAACGGTATTTGACCGTGGGTTGGTTCTTGCTGGCAGCCTCAGGAGCGCCGGCGCAAAGCCAGAAGATGCAAGACCAGCCGGACGATGGCCAATGGACCATGCCAGCGAAGAACTATGCGTCCACTCGCTTCAGCACTTTGACCGAAATCAATACCGCGACTATCAAAAACCTGAAGCTGGCCTGGACTTTTTCGACCGGCCTGACGCGCGGTCACGAGGCGGCCCCGCTTGTGGTTAGCAACACGATGTACATCGTGACGCCGTGGCCCAACATACTATACGCGCTCGATCTCACCAAGCCGGGTGCGCCGGTCAAGTGGTCCTACAAACCTAAACCGTCTCCCAGTTCGCAGGGCGTGGCTTGTTGCGATGTAGTGAATCGGGGAGCGGCGTATTTCAACGGAAGGATCTACTACAACACGCTCGATATGCACACCGTCGCCGTTGATGCCGCGACCGGGAAGGAAGTCTGGAATACGACGCTCGGCGATATCAACAAGGGCGAATCTATGACCATGGCGCCCCTAGTGGCGAAGGGAGTGGTCATCGTCGGTAATAGCGGGGGAGAATTCGGAGTCCGCGGCTGGTTGGCGGGCTTGGACGCCAAGGATGGCAAGATTCTCTGGCGCGGTTATGCCACCGGACCCGATAAAGACGTCCTGATTGGCGCCAATTTTCACCCCTTTTACGCCGCCGACAGGGCGCCGGATCTTGGCGTCAAAACCTGGTCGGGCGACGCCTGGAAGATTGGCGGAGGCTCAGGCTGGAGTTGGATCTCCTTCGACCCTGAACTCGATCTCATCTACTACGGAACATCAAACCCCGGTCCTTGGAACGCGGACCAACGTCCTGGAGACAACAAATGGACATGCACCATCTTTGCGCGGCGGCCTGAAACCGGCGAAGTTATTTGGGCCTATCAAATCAATCCCCACGACGATCACGACTACGACGGCGTGAACGAGAACATTCTGCTGGATCTAAACATCAATGGAAGACCGCGCAAGGTACTGGTTCATCCTGACCGCAACGCGCGGATGTATGTCATCGATCGCGCGACGGGCGAGGTGCTTTCCGCGGAAACGTACGCCTATCAGAACACCAGCGAAGGCGTTGACTTGAAGACGGGCCGGATCAAAATAAATACCGCGAAGGCGACCGGACTTCAAACCAATAAGGACATGTGCCCCGCGCCACCTGGTGGAAAAGATTGGCAGCCGTCCGCTTTCTCGCCGCGCACGGGTTGGCTATACGTACCGCACAACAACCTATGCTACGAAGCTCAGAGCATCGAGGCCAACTATATTGCAGGGACACCATA
>JALYJH010000452.1 GCA_030775415.1 Acidobacteriota bacterium
ACTCCGGGCGGCGATACGCAGGAGCAGGGATTGCTGCAGGTGCTGTTCAATTCGATTATCTTCCGCATGAACGCGGAGAATTCGATTGAGGCGCCGCGCTTTGGCACTCGGCACCTGGTTTCGAGCTTCGATAATCACGCATGGAACCGGGGGGATTTGCAGCTTGATGAGCGCATCCCGGCGAGCGTCGCAGCGGATCTGGCGGCGCGCGGGCACAAGGTCAGTACGATGTCGCGCTATGCTAACGGGACGGCTCCCGTGCTGATTCGCGTGCTGGAGGGCGGCGCTATCGAAGCGGGCGCGGATCCTTATTACAATCGTTCCGCGCACGCGTGGTGATAAGAACGGGTGACGCTTCCGCTTTTCGACACGGCTCCGGGGTTTGATCGAAGGGCTCTGGCGGGGCGGCTGCGGGCGCTGGCAGGGGATCAGGTTTGGATCGGGACGAGTTCGTGGAAGTATGCGGGCTGGCTGGATCAAATCTATTCTCGGGACCGCTATCTGACGCGCGGGCGCTTTTCGCGCAAGCGGTTTGAGACGGAGTGCCTGGCGGAGTACGCCGAAACATTTCCCATTGTTTGCGGGGACTTTTCTTTTTATCAATTTCCCACGCCGGAGTTTTGGCAGCGGTTGTTTGGGGCGGCTCCGGGCGAATTGCGCTTCGCGTTGAAGGTGCCCGAGGAGGTCACAGCGGCGGTGTTTCCGAAGCATCCGCGCTACGGGCCGCGGGCGGGGATGCGGAATGAGGCGTTTCTGAATGCGGACGCGCTGGCTGCATTGTTTTTGGAACCGCTAGAGGCGTACCGCGATCGTATCGCCACGTTGATTTTCGAGTTTGGGGCAAGGCCCACTCCGCTGCGTGAATTTGTGGACGAGCTAGGCCCTTTTCTGGACGCGCTGCCGCGGTGGTTTCGTTACGCCGTGGAGATTCGCAATCGCGCGTATTTAAGTGCGCCTTATTTCGATTGCCTGGGCGAACGCAACGTGGCGCATGTGTTCAACGCCTGGACTAAGATGCCGCCGCTCGCCGAGCAGCTTAGTATTCCGGGGGCTTTTACGGCGGACTTCACGGTGGTGCGCGCGCTGCTTCGTGAAGGGCGCGCTTACGAGCAGGCGGTGGAGCAGCTCGCGCCTTACGATCACGTGAAGGACGAGAATCCGCAAGGCCGCGAGGCGCTGCGCGCGTTGATCCGGCGCATGCGCGAGGAGCGGCGGGCGGCGTTGATCTTCGTCAACAATCGCTTCGAGGGCAATGCGCCGGCGACCATCCAGGCGATTGCCGAGTGACTCCCCTTCCTATCGATGGTCTTCTGCCGGAGATTGTGGCGCAGCTTCGCCAGTATAAAAGTATTGTGATTGAGGCGCCTCCTGGAGCGGGAAAGACGACGCGCGTGCCTTCTGCGTTGCTGCCACTGGCAAAGGGCGAGGTGTTGGTGCTGGAGCCGCGGCGGCTGGCGGCTCGTCTGGCGGCGAGGCGCGTGGCCAGTGAGCTGGGGGAGCGGTTGGGGGAGACGGTAGGGTACCAGGTCCGCTTTGAAGACGTGGGCGGGCCGCGCACGCGATTGCGGTTTGTGACGGAGGGCGTGCTCACGCGGCGATTGCTGGACGATCCGCAACTGCGGGGAGTGGGCGCGGTGATTCTGGATGAATTTCATGAGCGGCATCTGGACGGCGATCTGGCGCTGGCGCTGCTGCGGCGCTTGCAAAAGACCACGCGGCCGGAGCTGCTGCTGGTGGTGATGTCGGCCACTTTGAATGCCGCGCCGGTTTCGCGGTTTCTGGATGATTGTCCGGTGCTGCGGTCGGAAGGGAAGCTGCATCCCTTGCAAGTGGAGTACACGCCGCACTCTGCCGCGCCGCTGGAGGAGCAGGTGGCTGGCGTAGTGGGCCGGCTCCTGGAAGAAACAGGAGACGTGCTGGTGTTTTTGCCGGGCGCTGCTGAGATACGGCGCGCCGCGAGAGCACTGGACGGCCTGGCAGCGCGCAAGAGTTTGTTGCTGGTTCCGCTGCATGGCGATCTTTCGCCGGCGGAACAGGACCGCGCGATTTCTCCGGCGGCGCAGCGCAAGATTATTTTGTCCACCAACGTGGCGGAGAGCTCGGTGACGATCGAAGGGGTGCGGGCGGTGATCGATAGCGGGCTCGCTCGTGTTGCGGCGGATTCGCCGTGGACCGGGCTGCCGTCGCTTGAAGTGCGGCGGATCAGCCAGGCATCGGCGGTGCAGCGGGCAGGGCGGGCGGGGCGAACAGCGCCGGGTCATGTGATCCGGCTTTACACCGCGGAAGACTTTCAGCGGCGCCCCGCGGCGGATACGCCGGAGATTTTGCGGCGCGAATTGTCGCAGATGGCGCTGCAACTGCGGGCAATGCGGGTAAGCGAAATGGAATGGCTGGATGCGCCTCCCGCACCGGCGCTGGCCGCGGCCGAGGCGTTGCTCGACCGCCTGGGAGTTCTGCCGCACATGGCGGAACTTCCCCTGCCGCCGCGCCTTTCGAAGCTGGTGCTCGAAGCGGCGGCACGGGGAGTTCCGGAAAAAGGTTGTGCGGCTGCCGCGGTTTTAAGCGCCGGGGAGCGCGGGGCGGATCTGCTCACTGTGATGGAAGGGGAGTGGCAGCCGCAGACAAAAAGTGTCTACGATCAGCTGCGGCGGCTGGTTCCGGAACGGGATCGCAAGGGCGATGGGGATGGCGCGCTGCTGCAAGCGGTGCTGGCGGCGTTTCCGGATCGAGTGGCGCGGCGCCGACGGGATGGTGAAGTGTTGCTGTCGACGGGAGGATCCGCGCGCATGGCGGAGTGCCGCTATGAATTTCTGGTTGCAGTGGATGTCCAGGAGTGGAGAGTACATCTCGCGGCGGGACCGATTCAAGCGGACTGGCTGCTGGATGGCGTCACGGAATCTACTTCGCTCGAATGGAACCGGACTGCGGAGCGGGTGGAGGTGGTGACGGCGCTGATTTACGATCAGCTCACGATCGACGAGACGCGCGTTCCGGCGCAACCGTCGGTGGAAAGCGCACGGCTGCTGGCGGAGAAGGC
>JALYJH010000453.1 GCA_030775415.1 Acidobacteriota bacterium
CGCCCCGCCGATACGCGAGGTACACGATTCCGGCATCGCGGGCGCCATTGCCTTGCGAAACGGCGACAAAAGCTCCCGCGCCGAGCCGCTTCAACTGGGCTTCGCTGTAGAACTTGAAGTCCAGATCCAGGCGGCGTGCCAGTTCCTGCAACAAGCGCCGGTAGCCGCCGGCGTCCAACCTGTTCGGCGGCAAGGCGGTGAGCCAACGCGCCAGATTGTTGCCCGCCGCGGTTGCCAGGGTGACATCGAGATCGGCCAACTTACCCGCGACCGCCAGGTCGATCCGCGCCGGCGGGCGGTGCGGTTTCGGCTTGCTCTTGAAGGCGGCGAAGCGAAATGCGGCCGCTTCCAGCGCCGCGATCGCCGCATGCAGCGCGGCTTGGGCGGCCTCCTGGCCGCACCCCTGCGCGCTCAGGAGCACCGATTGCGGCTCATCCTCAAGGGCGATCCGCGCGAATTTTCCAGCCGCTTGCAGCCTTTCGAAGGTGCTCGCCGTTTCGGCCACACACACCGCCAGCAGCAACGTTTCCGCATGTGCGCCCACCCTGAGCTGCACGCTGGCGCCGGGTTTACGTTCCTTGCGCTGATAGAGGTCGCGCAGCAGATTGCCATAGGGCAGCGCGGCCCAATCGCCCGGGGCGGGCGCGGCGGGCAAGAATACGATGGCGCACCCATATTGGGCGAGTTTCGCGGGGGTCAGGCGCGCGCGGACGTGGCGCACGGGAACCAGTAGCGAACTGAAGGGCAAGCGCATCGGCATATCTGTTAAACCGCAAGCGTACGCGGGAATCCGCCGGCTCATTCTTGCTTGACCGTGAAAAACCAAACCCCGAAGATAGCGCTGTTAAAATCCCCTGGTAAAATCTCTGGGGCAGTTCGCGCAAGGGCCCTGTAACGTGCGTCATCTTAACAGGACACGTGAGTATGTGCATGCGCGCATGCTTGCCGCATAAGGCTTAAATATGACACCGCATTCCCCGTACGAAGACATCGATCCCACCGAAACACAGGAATGGCTCGAGTCGATCGACTCCGTTCTGCGCGCGCAGGGGCCGGAGCGCGCGCATTTCCTGCTGGAAAAGCTGGTGGACTTCACGCGCCGCTCCGGCACCTATCTGCCCTTCAAACCCAATACGGCCTATCTCAATACGATTTCCAAGGCGCAGGAACCGGACTATCCGGGCGACCGCTCTTTGGAGCGCCGTAACGAAGCGTACATGCGCTGGAATGCCCTCGCGATGGTCGTGCAGGCCAACCGCGTGAGTTCCGAATATGGCGGCCACATTGCCAGTTATGCGTCCGCGGCGACACTGTACGAGGTGGGATTCAATCATTTTTGGCGGGCGAAGAGTGCCGCTCACCCCGGCGACATGATTTTCATGCAGGGGCATTCGAGCCCCGGAATCTATGCGCGGGCCTACTTGGAAGGCCGTCTGGACGAGAGTCAGCTGCTGCGATTCCGGCAGGAAGTCGGAGGCGGAGGCTTGTCTTCCTATCCGCATCCCTGGCTCATGCCGGATTTCTGGCAATTCCCCACCGTGTCGATGGGTCTGGGTCCCATGACCGCCATCTTCCAGGCACGATTCGTGCGCTACCTGGAGCACCGCGGCATCGTCCAACCGTCCGACCGAAAGGTGTGGGCTTTCTTGGGCGACGGCGAAATGGACGAGCCGGAATCGATGGGCGCCCTCACCATGCCGGTGCGCGAGAAGCTCGATAATCTGATCTTCGTCATCAATTGCAACCTGCAGCGGCTCGACGGGCCGGTACGCGGCAATGGCAAAATCATTCAGGAACTCGAGGCGGCTTTTTTGGGCGCCGGATGGAATGTCATCAAAGTCGTGTGGGGTTCGCGTTGGGACCCACTGCTCGAGCGGGATCAGAAGGGACTGCTGAAGCGGTTGATGGAAGAATGCGTCGACGGCGAGTATCAGAATTTCAAATCCAAGGGCGGCGCGTACACGCGCGAGCACTTCTTCGGCAAGTATCCCGAACTGAAAGAGATGGTCGCCAATATGTCCGACGAGGAGATATGGCGCCTCAACCGCGGTGGTCACGATCCGCAGAAGGTGTATGCGGCTTACGCGTCCGCCATGGCGCACAAGGGTGCACCCACGGTGATCTTGGCGAAGACGGTGAAGGGATTCGGGCTGGGTAAGGCGGCCGAGGGGCTGAACTCGGCGCATCAACAGAAGAAGCTTGGGGACGAAGCCCTCAAAGCGGTGCGCGATCGTTTCAACATCCAGATCTCCGACGAAGAGATCAAGGGGTTGACGTTCCGAAAACCGGCACCCGACAGCGAGGAGATGAAGTATTTGCAAGAGCGCCGGGCGACGCTCGGCGGTTACCTTCCCGAGCGCCATTCCTCCGCACCGCCGCTGGTGGTACCGCCGCTCGAGGCGTTCACTGCGCTGCTGGAGGGCACCGCTGATCGCGAAATCTCTACCACCATGGCGTTGGTGCGAATTTTGACCACCTTGATAAAAGACAAGAACGTCGGCAAGCACATCGTGCCCATCGTTCCGGACGAGGCTCGGACCTTCGGCATGGAAGGCATGTTTCGCCAAGTGGGCATCTATTCTTCGGTGGGGCAGCTGTACACGCCGCAGGACGCCGATCAGCTGATGTTCTATCGCGAGGACAAGCAGGGTCAAATTCTGGAGGAGGGCATCAACGAAGCGGGCAGCCTGTGTTCCTGGCTGGCGGCTGCCACGGCGTACGCGAATCATGGCGTCAGCATGATTCCCTTCTATATTTATTATTCCATGTTCGGCTTCCAACGCGTGGGCGATTTCATTTGGGCGGCGGCGGATAGCCAAGCGCGTGGATTCTTGGTGGGCGGTACGGCCGGACGTACCACGCTCGCGGGCGAAGGCTTGCAGCATCAGGACGGGCACAGCCACCTGCTCGCTTCGACCGTGCCGAACTGCGTGGCCTACGATCCCGCGTACGCCTATGAGCTTGCGGTGATCGTGCAGGACGGCATGCGGCGGATGTACCAAGAACAGGAAAGCGTCTTCTATT
>JALYJH010000454.1 GCA_030775415.1 Acidobacteriota bacterium
TGACCTCTCTACCAGCATAGCGGATTCGGGCATGGCCGGGCCAAAAATCGTGTTTCCACCTACCTTTTCGTGCGGCGGCCTGGGGACCGGGTGCGCAGGCGCAAACTGGGGATTAAACTATTAGACTCTATGACCAAACTCATCTTTTTAGGCTCCATGCTTACGGTTGCCGGGTTCGCGCAATCAGCAGCGGATGCGGCCAATCCGATGTCCACCTGGCTGCGTAACGCTTATACCGGAAATCGTAACAACATCGTTCGTACCGCTGAGAAAATGCCGGAAGAAAATTACGGGATGCGCCCCGGCGCGCAAATGGAAGTGCGCACCTTCGCGCAGCAGGTGACGCATGTGGCGGCCTTCAATTTCTTGTGGTGTTCGCAGGCGAAGGGCGAAAAGAATCCCAACCCGGGGAATCTCGATAGCATCACGTCCAAAGCGGAGGCATTGAAAGTTCTAAACGACGCGTTTACTTACTGCGACGGCGTTTATAAAACTTTAACCGACGCTTCCGGCATCGAAGTCATCGACATCACACAAGAAAACGGGCGCCAGACGCGCAATCTGCGCATGGGTCTGCTCACGCTCAATTACGCCCATAATAACGAGATCTACGGAAGCATGGTCGTCTATCTGCGCGAGAAAAACATTGTCCCGCCTGCCTCAGAGCCTCGTCCGCAGCAAAAGAAGTAAAGGTGTATCGCTTAGAGAATGTGATTACCCTTGCGGCCGGCCTTAGGAGTTGAGTTACGTTTTATTTTCGGGGGTTTGTAGCGCTTGATCTTCTTGGGTTTGTAAATGGACTTGTGCGAATCGTTCGTCCCGCTGGCAAACACGTGGGCCGGCAGGAAAGCGAGGGCCGCTAGAACCAGGATCAAATACCGTAGGCGTGGATGCATAGGCTATTCTTCGCTGAGGCCGTCAAAGACCATCTACTATCAAAACACAAGTTTATGAAAGCGAGTGGCGGCGCGCTCCCGCAGGGAGCCCCAGGCCGTACGAAATAACAATTGCTCCGGAAGATCCGAAAATTCGTATGGATGGCCGCCGTGGCTGTGATGAGTTTAGCGGCGCTGATTTATGCGGGAGACGATTTGTGGGCGCGCCACCGGGGGCGGCCCGTAGAGCAAATGAAGATCGGCCGCTTATACGCCGCGGTCAATCACTTCAATGAGCTGGAATATTCCGTTGGGCCGCCGGTGATGGAGACGTGTATTGACGCGCTGCTGCCGCACTTCGGTTACCCGCCCTGCTGGTATCTGCGCAGGCACGACATCCGTCAGATTGGTCCATGAGCGAATTACCAGGGTTGGATCACGTTGGTCACATGCTCGCGGTGTCGTCCATACCCAACGCTGCTGCCGAGCACAGGGATACCCTTGCCAAATAGCTACTTGTGAGCGCTCGAGGTAGCGTGTACCATTTCATATCAGGACAGGCTTAAACATGAAAATCACAACACGCATTATGACTAGCGCCGCGCTCTTGACGCTCGGCTTCGGCTCAGCACGCGCGCAGGATAAAGGAAATCAGACCAAGGCGCCCCCGGTGCCAGGATTGACGTTAATGTCGCCCGCTTTTAAAGATGGCGACGTGATTCCCGACAAATACACGCAGTCGGCCGGTCCGGCGGCGGTCTCGCCGAAGCTCGAATGGAGCAACGTGCCCAACGGAACTGTCACCTTTACGTTGATCATGCACGACCCCGATGCAGCGCCGCAGAAGAAGACCGACGACGTGCTGCATTGGATGGTCTTCAACATTCCGGGAAGCGCGCGCGAGCTGCCGGAAAATGTTCCCACCAGCAGCGCCACATTGCCGGACGGCACCGTGCAGGCGAAGAATCTTCGTGGGGGAGTAGGCTTCATGGGTCCCGGCGCCGGCGCCGCGGGTCCTTATCATCACTACACATTCGAGCTATTTGCGCTGGATAACAAGCTTGATCTGGGGCCCGATGCCTCACGCGCGGACGTGCTGAACGGGATGCAGGGCCACATTCTGGGCAAGGGAGTCGTGGTGGGCCGTTTCCACAGGTAGCTTTGCACCACGGGCGTCTCGCGTCGCGAAAAATCCAGTATACTGAGCGGTGCCGGGACGCCCATGAACTGCTTCACTGTTTCCGATTTCACCGTCGAGCGAGTGGAGGAGTTTGTCGATTCGAATTGCGATGCTCTGGCGTTCTTTCCCGAACTGACCGCGGAGATGATCGCGAAACACCTGCATTGGATCGCGCCGCAGTTCTGGAACGCGGAGCACAACACTACGGCGATGACGATGCAGACCTGGGTGCTGAAAACGAAGCACCACACCATCCTGATCGATACCTGCAACGGGAATCACAAGCCGCGTCCCTATTTCCCTATCGGCGACCAGCTCAATACACCCTATCTGGATCGACTGAAGGCCGCCGGTTGTACGCCCGAGGACGTCGATTTCGTGTTGTGCACGCACATGCACGTCGATCACGTGGGTTGGAACACGCGCCTGGAGAACGGCCGCTGGGTGCCCACGTTTCCTAAGGCTAAGTACTTGTTTTCGCGAAAAGAGTACGAGCAATACCTGCCGGAGAATTACGTCGACGGTAAGCCACCGTTTTTTGCGGACGTATTCGAGGACAGCGTCCTGCCGGTGATTGCCGCGGGCCAGGCGCAGCTGATTGACGGGCGTCATGAGGTGAATGACTCGATGACGATTGAGCCGGCGCCCGGCCATACTCCGGGTCACTACATGCTGCGCACGGGCGCGGCCGAGGACACGGCCCTGTTTGTAGGAGACGCGATCCACAATCCGATTCAAGTCGCGGAACCGCAGTTGAGCACGGCCTTTTGCAGCGACGGAAAATTGGCCGCACAAACACGGTTGGGAATTTTGGAGGATTGCGCGGAGCACGGGCACTTACTGGTGCCAACGCATTTTGGCCCTCCGTACATGGGGCATATCCGGCGCGACGGGCAGCAGTTCCGCTTCCTTCCCGGCCGGTAATCAGCCGACAAACGAACGCAGGAATGCGACTGCCACGATC
>JALYJH010000455.1 GCA_030775415.1 Acidobacteriota bacterium
TGCATTTCACCGTCGTACTCGATCTCCTGATCGCCTCGCGCCTCCACCTCGGTGCCATCCTCCAAGGTGAAGATATACGTGGTGTTCTTCAAGTCGTCTTCTTTGACCAAAACGCCCTGGAAGGCCTCAGGATTGAAGCGGAAAGTCGTACAGCCCTTCAAACCCTGCTCATAGGCGTACATGTAAATATCCTTGAAATCCTCGTACTTGTAATCGGTGGGCACATTGGCGGTCTTGGATATCGAGGAATCGATCCACAGCTGCGCCGCAGCCTGTATATCCACGTGTTCCTTCGGGCCGATGTCATCGGCAGAGATAAAGTAGTCCGGCAACTTCTCGGCTGCGTTTTGCGAGTTGGGCATGGCGCGCGGATTGACCAATACTCGGTATGCCAGCAACTCGAATGAAAACACGTCGATTTTTTCCTTGGACTTCTTCCCCTCGCGCAGCACATTGCGGAAATAGTGGTGCGCAAAAGAGGGTTCGATGCCGTTGGAGGCATTGTTGGCGAGGGACAGTGAAATGGTGCCCGTCGGGGCAATCGAGGTGTGATGCGTAAAGCGCGCTCCGACTTCGGCCAGTTCATCGACCAATTCTGGCGAAGCCTCGGCGATGCGCTGCATGTAGCGGCTGTAACGTGCGTGCAGCACGCGACCGGCGACTCGCGCGCCTAAGCGCCAGCCATCCTTGACCATTTCAGGGCGTTTGCGCAACATTTCGCGCGTCACCGTGAATTCCTCGCTCATGATGGGTGCGGGGCCCTTCTCCTTCGCCAGGTCCAGCGCCGCTTCCCAGCCGGCGACGGCCATTTCGCGCGACACATTCTGGGAGAAAGCCACCGATTTCTTAGAGCCGTACTTCATGCACTGCATGGTGATGGCCGAGCCCAAGCCTAGAAAACCCATGCCATGGCGGCGCTTGCGCATGATTTCTTCGCGCTGCTGCGGCAGAGGCAGACCGTTGATCTCGACCACGTTGTCCAACATGCGCGTGAAAACTTTCACCACCTTGCGATAGGTTTCCCAGTCGAAACGAGCTTCCTCGGTGAACGGATCGATTACGAATTTAGTGAGATTCACCGAGCCCAACAGACAGGAGCCGTAAGCGGGCAACGGCTGTTCTCCGCAGGGATTGGTGGCGCGCACATTTTCCGTCCACCAGTTGTTGTTCATCTCATTGACTTTGTCGATGAGGATGAATCCCGGCTCGGCAAAATCGTAGGTGGAAGTCATGATGACATCCCAGACCCGGCGCGCCGGCAATGTCTTGTAGATCTTGCAGGCAACCAGGCCTTCATCGTTCGCGACGTAGCCTTCTGTATAGGGCCATTCGCGCCAGACGAATTTCGCGGTATCGGTCAGATCGGGCCGCTCCGCTTCGTATTCTTGGCGTCCTAAGGGGAAAGCCAGCGTCCACTCGCCATCGCTCTTCACGGCTTTCATGAATTCGTCCGTGACGAGCAGGGACAAATTGAATTGCCGGAGGCGGCCGTTCTCGCGCTTGGCGCGGATGAATTCCAGCGCATCGGGATGTCCGATGTCGAAAGTACCCATCTGCGCACCGCGCCGGCCGCCGGCCGAGGAGACGGTGAAACACATCTTGTCGTAGATATCCATGAATGACAGCGGGCCCGAGGTATAGGCGCCCGCACCGGACACGTAGGCACCCCGCGGCCTCAAGGTGGAGAATTCATAGCCAATGCCGCAACCCGCTTTGAGCGTGAGACCCGCTTCGTGCACCTTCTTCAGGATATCGTCCATCGAATCGCGAATCGTCCCTGACACCGTGCAGTTGATCGTCGATGTAGCCGGCTTGTGTTCCAATGCGCCGGCATTCGATGTCACGCGCCCCGCCGGAATGGCGCCTTGGCGCAAGGCCCAGAGAAAGGATTCGTACCATTGCTCGCGACAGTGCTCTTCTTCCACGTCCGCAAGCGCGCGCGCGACGCGCTTGTAGGTGTCATCCATCGATTTGTCGACGGGCGACCCGTCCTTAGACGTCAGCCGGTATTTCTTATCCCAGATGTCGAAAGAGGCTTCTTGGTAAGGAATGCTGCCAACGTCTTTGGGCTGTATTTTGACCACCGTATTCATTGGTATGTACGCCGCTCCGTTTATATTTTATTGGGCCAATTTTTGAACACAAAAGGCGGTCTTGCCGCGAAAAAAGGTGTGCTGACGTACCTAAGCTGATGGGACTTAACGGGCCTGCCTAACACAACATCTTGTGTTTGAGGCGAGAGGGTACGGCGCGATGGCAATCAACGTCAAGACATTTTTCACACTATTTTCTGCCAGAAAACTAGTTATATTTCAATCAGTTACGGAAATCTCAAGAGAAATTGGCTGATTACACTTTCGGAAGCGAAGGTCAAGCGCAAATCGCAACGCCGCAAGATCTTGTGTTTGCACACGTTATCCACAATATGTCCCATTGACTTTGAACCACGTCACACTTTTCGGCGCGCTGCTTGCGTGCCGGCGCGAGTTGAAATCATTCCCGCCGGCCCAATTCCATCGGCCACGCGCGTAAGTCTTCGAATCAAGAAATTTTGCTCACCCCTATCCTCTCTAATAGAAGCGCCGCCGGCTGACATCCACGAGGAGGCGAATCACTTCGTACTGAGCGTGGATCTGCCCGCTTCCGTGTAAAATCGTGATACTGGCGAGCAAGGGCGGACGAAAAATCCGGCCTTGTATTTAGCCGCGGCGTGCATGCGCGGTCACACATCCCGAAGGACTCCGCATGAACCTGCGTCTGAAATGTGCAGAAGCCGCTCTCGCCGCCGCTCTTTTGAGCGCCCCGGTGTACGCGGTCATTCCTGCCGCCGATGCTTCCCCGCTGCCCTCGCTGGCGCCCATGGTCAAGCGCGTTTCCCCTTCGGTCGTGAACATCGCCACGCGTGGCACCATCAAAGATCGCCCCGGCCGCAATCCGCTGTTGGACGATCCGTTTTTCCGCCGCTTCTTCGAGACTCCGCCGGACGCGCGACCGCGCGAGCGGCAATTCCAGAGC
>JALYJH010000456.1 GCA_030775415.1 Acidobacteriota bacterium
CACATCTTGTTTGGCCTTGAGTAGATTAGCCTCAGCCTGCTTCAGGTCGGCCTCCGCCTGTAGCAGTAATACCTGATGCTGGGCAAACTGATGGCTGGCCTGGTTCTGCTCCAGATCGCCCTGTGCCTTCGCCACGTCCGCTTGATACGGACGCCGGTCCAGCGTATATAAAATCTGGCCCGCCTTAACGTCCGCGCCCGTTTGAAATAATCTTTGTTCGATATAGCCATCGACGCGCCCGCGTACTTCCACCATATCGCGCGCATAGGTTTCGGCCGTGTAGTCGCGGTAAATCGCCACGTTCTCCGGCTTCATGATGGCCACAGACACCAGGGGCGCGGGAGGAGGCGCCGCGGCGCTCGCAGTCCCACTGCTCCTCTGGCATCCTACCGCCGCCAGGCAAAGTGCCAGGCAAGGAATGATAGCTAGGGGCAGACAAGTTCTACGTGGGTCTGCGCACGCAGTCCAAAAGGTACGCATCACCTCCATGATATCGCGCCCCAGGCCGCTCCTTTCTTCCTAGCAGCTATGCCGATTGGCGATCTAGCGGCCTTTCGCCAACACGTCGAAGCGGTCCTTCAACTCCACCGTCAGCTTCGCCGCCTCCGCGTCCCCCACCCGGTACATATCCCCGTGCATGCGGTCTTTCTCCACCGTAAGCTTTACGTAGTGATAGTTCGGGAACAGAATGCTTTGATAAAGATCTTGCTCCGTGCGCTCCACGAAGTAAGGCGGCGCTCCGCCTCCGCCCGACACCAGATAGGTCACGCCTTCCACCACACTGCGCTCGTAATTATGGATGTGCCCCGAACTCACCAGAAACGCCGCGTGCGAAGTCCGCGCAGCCTTCGACAAATAATCCCGCAGCGCAACTTCATTCGGGCGCGGATTGTGATCCACCTCGATGTGCGTCTGCACATCCGCCACCGGAGGATGATGCAGCGACACAATTACGAAATCGACAGACGGCGCTAGCCCTCCAACCTGTTTCTCGATCCACTGCGCCTGCTCGCTCCCCGGCAGCAGCGACGCAGTGCTATCCAGCGCCAGTAAGTAAACCCGCGATCCTAATTGCGCCGAATACCAGCGCCGCCCTCGCATCTCCGGAAATGCCGACCACCAATTCTCCAGATCCTGTCGCGGCTCGCCCACGAACTCATGATTTCCCAGAGCTGGATAAATATGGAGTCCTAGATCGCGCCACGCCTTCGTCTCCGCTCGAAAAACGGCGTAGTCGTTAGCGGTTTGACCCGCCAGCGGCACATCTCCATTCATGATCACCGCGTAGGGACGCTCTTTCGCGATCTGCCCCACCAGCCACTGCCGGATTCGCGGATTCGTCCGCCGCGTATCCGCCGGGTCCGTGAACCTCTGATCCCCATAAGCGATCAGCGTCAGCGGACCGTGCAGATCTCTTTCCTCCACCCGGAACGTCGGCTGTGCCCACAGCCCCGCGGCAAGAGCGATAAACACCAGCGTTATTCGCATAATCCAACATCTCACAAGAATATGAATATCAAAACACGAAAGCCGGCCGCCTGAGCAGCCGGCTTCTTGTAAGTGCCGAGTATTTTACTCAACGGCTTCTGAACCCACGGTCATGCCCGTCGAAGTCCCGGCCCCGCTCCGCCCCTCGGCCCCGCTCGTCCGCGTCCCGGAAATGATTATCGGAACGTGGAGCGAATCCAAAGCCCGTCCTTACCGCCGGAGCGTGCCAATACCCGTTCATCCACGTATATCCCGGCCCTGGACAAGGCGGAATGTTGGTCGCGTAGCCCGCGGGCGCCTGATTGAACCCGATCCCCACCGCGAACCGCGGTTGAGCAAACACCATCCCGCCCGCCAACAACATAATCGCCAGCACTTTCGTTTTCATAATCTGTCCTGCCTTTCTGCCTCTGATAATGCATGGCAGGGACCAAACTGTAAGTGCAACGAACCTCTCGCGATACTGTTTCCACGGGCCTTTTAGCGCAGTCCCCGCCGCACCACCATGGTTCTTTTAAGCCGCTGCGCGATTAGAAATCGTTAACGCCGGTCCCAGCGCGTGCGTTGTTATAATGGAGCCTAATTTTCATGCGAGTCGTCGCCTTCTTCTTGCAGTTCGCCGGTTGGCTCATCGTCCTGGCGGCGATCGCGCTCCTCACCGCCGCCCCGCAAACCGCCTTCGCCCTAGCCGGCTTTTGCGTCCAATTGCTAGGCCTGACATTGTTAGTTCGCGCCCACCGCATTCGCCACGGTGAAGCAGAGTGACTCCCGCACTCTCCTTGCTGTGCCTCCTCTTCATACTGTTAGTGCCCTTCGCCGCAGCCGGCCTAGCAGTCATCAACTCCGGACTCGGCCGCTCCCGCAACGCCGCCCACATGATGCTCAGCTCCTTGTGCGTCTTCGCCCTGTCCGCGGTCGTTTTCTTCGTAATCGGTTTCGCATTCCAAGGCTATCCTGGCGGCCCTGCCTACGAATTCTTCGTCCGCGCCAACCCTTGGAACTGGATCGCCGCCGGCCGCTTCTTCCTGCGCGGCCTCCCCCTTGACGGATCCCCCGCTTCTTTAATCGCCCTTTTAGGAATGCTAAGCGCGGGCGTAGCCGCTATCATCCCCTTAGGCAGTGCCGCCGATCGCTGGCGTCTGGGAGCCGCCTGCCTCTCCACTACCGTCTTCGCCGCCTGGACCTATCCACTCTTCGCCCACTGGGTCTGGAGCGGATGGTTAGCTCAGCTCGGTTTCATCGACGCCGGCGGCTCGGCCTCCATTCAAGCCGTAGGTGGAATCACAGCCCTTGTAGTCACTTGGATTCTAGGCCCCCGCCGTGGCAAATACACCTCCGACCGCATGCCCATGGCCATCCCCGGCCACAACGCCGTGTTGGTGATCTTAGGATGTTTTCTAGTCTGGTTAGGTTGGCTCGGCCTCGATTGCGCCGGCGCCATCCTCTACGCCCACGCCGAGCCAACCCGCTCCGTATTGATAGTAGTGAACGCCACGCTGTCCGCGGCCTCAGCC
>JALYJH010000457.1 GCA_030775415.1 Acidobacteriota bacterium
CGCGCACGCCTCGATCTCCGTGAAAACATCGCGCTCATGGGTGACGACATTCGCACCGCCATCGACGATCAAGCCTTGAAAACCTGGGGCCAACGCCCTGCCGTCAATTTCTTCCCCGCCGCCCGCTGGCTGGCGTTGGCGCTAGCCTGCGCCGCGGTCGCGACTTTCGTTCTCTTTCTTTTCCAAGTGCTGAGCCTGCGCCCGTTTCTGGCAGTGGTCCTGGCTGAACTGATTTTCGGACTCGCAGTGCGCGACAGTGTACGCCGCGTCTCGCTGCTCGTATCGACGCCCGCGCGCGAACTCAGGTTAGTTCGCCTCTTGCTCGAGCGTCTGGAAAGTGAGACCTTCGCATCCGCGCGCCTCCAGCACCTGACGCACGCTCTAGACCTGCACGGCCTCACCGCCTCCGCCGAAATCCGCCGCCTGGAACGCTCCTTCGAATACCTGGACTCCGCCCGCAATCAATTTTTCCGCCTGCTCGCCGCGCCTCTCGTCTGGATACCTCAATTCACCATGGCCATCGAGAAATGGCGTCAGGAATGCGGCCCGCATATTGGCGAGTGGGTCGCCGCCGTAGGCGAGTTTGAAGCCCTCTGCTCGCTCGCCACTTTCGCGTACGAACGCCCCGACGCCGTCTTTCCGGAACTCGTCTCCCAGCCCGCGCCGTTCTTCGATGGAGCCGATGTCCGCCATCCCCTCATCCCGCGCGACCATGCCGTAGGCAACGACGTGAAGTTGGACGGCGCCTGTTCTCTGTGGATCGTGAGCGGTTCCAACATGTCCGGTAAAAGCACGCTTCTCCGCGCCGTCGGCTTGAACGCCGCCCTGGCCTGGGCTGGAGCCCCCGTTTGCTGCGCGCGCCTGCGGCTCTCCCCTCTGCGGATCGGCGCATCCATCCGCGTCAACGATTCGCTAACCGACAACAAATCGCGCTTCTACGCCGAAATCAGCCGTCTGCGCGACATCGTGGACCTGGCGCGCGCCGGCCAGCCCACTTTGTTTTTGCTCGACGAGCTTCTCAGCGGCACCAACTCCCACGACCGCCGCATCGGAGCCGCCGCCGTCATCGCGGGCCTGGTCGAACGCGGAGCCATCGGCGTCGTCACCACCCACGATCTCGCGCTGGCCGAGATCACCGCGACCCTAGGGGAACGCGCCCGCAACGTCCACTTCGAAGATCACATTGAAAACGGCGAAATCCATTTCGATTACCGCCTGCGCGCCGGAGTCGTCGAACGCAGCAATGCACTCGAGCTCATGCGTGCAGTCGGGCTGGATGTATAGTGAGCCTATGAACGTTCTCATTACCGGGGCCAACGGCGGTTTAGGAACCGCGGTGTCTCAGGAATTCCTGGCGTCCGGCGCCAAAGTCATCGGCGTAGCGCTCGAATGGAAACAGGGCGCGCCTTTCCCCACCATCTCCGCCGACGTAACCACTGAAGCCGGCTGCGCCTCCATGGTGAAGCAAGCCCTCGAGCACGGCCCCATCAACGCCCTGGTCCATCTGGTGGGCGGCTTCGCCGGCGGAGCCCCCGTCGCCGAAACCAGCGATCAAACCTGGGACAGCATGATGAGCGTTAACCTGCGCGCCGCCTTCTGCTGCATCCGCGCCGCCCTCAAGCCCATGCAGGCCGCCGCGCGCGGGCGCATCGTTGCCATCGGAAGCCGTATGGCCGTCGAGCCCGCGCCGAACTTCGCGGCCTACGCCGTCTCGAAGGCCGCGCTGGTCGCGCTCATAAAGAATGTCGCCGCCGAAGGCCAAAAGTTCGGAGTGACAGCGAACGTCGTCTTGCCCTCCACTATCGACACTCCCGCCAACCGCGCCGCCATGCCGAAAGCGGATTTCACGCGCTGGGTAGCGCCGCAATCCATCGCCAAACTTCTTGTGTTTCTCGCCTCGGACGCCGCCGCCGACACCAGCGGCGCAGTCATTCCAATCTACGGGAGAGCTTAAATGCGCAAAAAAATGACAGCCGCCGAGATCAAAGCCGCGCTGCCCAAGCTCGACGGCTGGAAAGTGAAAGCCGGCAAACTCCATCGCGAATACAAGTTCCCCGACTTCAAACACGCTATGAAGTTCATGCAGTCCGCCGTCCCCGGCATCAACAAAATGGATCACCATCCCGAGTGGTTCAACGTCTATAACAAAGTGATCGTCGATCTCAATACCCACGACGCCGGTGGCATCACCGCTAAGGATTTTGAACTCGCGGCGCTCCTCGAAGGATTAGCCCAACGCGCTCTATGAAGTGGGCCTGCCTCGGAATCGCAATCCTGTTTATGCAAGCCGCTCCCGCGCAGGAGACCTTTTCCGCATCGCCCGCGCTCGATGCCATTGTCGAAGCCGCCGTGCGCGATGGCCTGATTCCCGGTGCCGTGCTGTTGATCGGACACGACGGCAAAATCGTCCATCGCAAAGCCTACGGCAGCCGCGCGCTAGTCCCGCAGCGCGAGCCAATGACCGCCGACACCATCTTCGACATCGCGTCCCTCACCAAAGTGGTCGCCACCACCCCGGCCTTGATGAAGCTGTTCGAACAAGGCAAACTGCGCATTAGCGATCCCGTCACCGCCTACCTGCCCGGCTTCCAAGGCGGCCGCAGCGACATCACTGTGCGCGATCTGCTGACCCACTTTTCCGGCCTTCCGCCCGACTTAAATCTCGACCCGCCGTGGGCCGGTTACGACGCCGGCATCCGCCGCGCGCTCATTGAAAAGCCCACCTCGCCCCCCGCCACCCGCTTCGTCTACAGCGATATCAACTTTGAGCTGTTAGGCGAAATCGTACACCGCCTCAGCGGCAAGCCGCTGGACCACTACGCGCGCGAAGCCGTCTTCGCGCCTCTCGGAATGCACGAAACCGGTTTTCTCCCCGCCCCCTCCCCGCGTATCGCCCCTACTGAAATCGATCCTCAGACCGGCGCGCCCCTCCGCGGCACAGTGCACGATCCGACCGCGCGCTACATGGGAGGTGTAGCGGGCCACGCCGGCGTGTTTTCCAC
>JALYJH010000458.1 GCA_030775415.1 Acidobacteriota bacterium
GGCGTAGATGGCGGTAGGGTCGCACTGGAGGCGCATGCCTTGCGTCAGGCGATTGCGGAAAACGCTGGCAACCAGCGGGCGCTCGTCGGGCAAAGCGGTTTCTTTTTCGACAAGCGAGGCGAGGGTTACGGTGCCGCGTACGTCGGCGTGGCCGGCGGCGTTCAGCTTCGCCCACTGCCTGCGAAATTCATCCGTCATCATTTTCGAAAGACGCGCGGGAGTGCTGGCGTGCGACAGACGATAGGTGGAGGGGAACAAAAAACCTTCGAGCGTCGCGGCCCTGGGGGCCAGGTCGCGGATGAGCGCGGGGGATTCGGCGGCCGCCAGGAAATCGTTCGCGGGCATAAGGCCGGCGGTCTCCAGTGACTTTGCTATATCGAAAATGTTGCTGCCTTCGGGCACTGTAAATTCGACGAAATAGATATCGCCGCGGCCAATGCGATCGAAGACATCCAGCGCGCTGGCGGCTTTAGCGAAGCGATACTCGCCGGCCTGGAGCTTCGACGATGGCTTGATTATGCGAAGGAGTTCGAATTCCCAGGAATAGCGGATCACGCCGTCCCTAGCCAGTTCCCGCGCAATGGCCCGGGTGCCGGTGCCGCGGGGAATTTCGACGAAGGTTTCGCCGGCAAATCCCTGATAGGGAGCTACGATGACCGCTACGGCCAAGCCTGCCAGGGCGCAGATCAACGCGATCAGAAGCTTCATGCGGCACCCGCCGTACCGCCGGCGTCGAGATAACTGGCGAGTAGAATTACCGCTGCCAAACGGTCGATGGCTTTCGCGCGTTTTTCGATGCTGATGCCACTTTGCTTCAGGACGCGCTCGGCTTCCTTGCTGGTCAGGCGCTCGTCCCAGAAGCGCACGGCAAGGCCGGTTCTCTCCGTGAATCGTTCCGCGAAGTCGCGGGTGTAAACTGCCTGACGCCCTTCGGTGCCTTTCATATTCAGGGGGTGCCCGAGGAGAACCAGTTGCACCTGATGCTTGCGGGCAATCGTTTCCAGGGCTGCGATATCTTCGCGGATGGTCGTCCGTTGCAGTGTGTCTAAGCCTTGGGCGGAGATCCCCAGAGGGTCGCTGAGGGCCAATCCGATGCGTTTCTTGCCCAGATCGAGCGCCAAAATCCGGCCAGTCACTGTATTTTGCTGGAATTCCACGATCTAACCAAATTATAGTGATAAGCAAAGGATTCTCGGCGCCGGTGGTGGTCCAGAACACATCCACGCAGAAGTCGCTCCAGTTAGGCGTGGGAATTCTTGCGGCTGCGGCGTCGGTTGCGCTGCTGTATTTCGGACGGGTTTTCTTCATCACGGTGATCATCGCGGCGATGATCGCGTTCCTGCTGGACCCCCTGGTGGTTTTCTTCATGAAGCTGCGCATGCCGCGCGGGCTGGCCAGCTTCGTGGTTTGCAGCATCGCGCTGGTGGCGTTATATCTGGCGGGGCTGGGGCTGTACATGCAAAGCCAGCAGATCGCGGCGGACCTGCCGGCTTACGGCGCGCGAATCAACGAGATGGTAGATTCCGTGGCTGCGCGCATGGAGAAAGTGGAGAACGGCATTTACGGGAGTCTGGTGCCGCGCCGCTTCCAGCCACAGCAAGCCGATGCCGCGCCCAATGCGACAGCCGAGCCCGCGGTCCGCGGTAAAAGGAAAAAGGCCGAGCCGCCGCCGGTGCCTCCGGCGGTTCAGGAGGTTCACATACAACAGGAGCCTACGCCGCTGTTTTCGTACGCCTACAGTTATCTGGCGGGTTATTACGACGCGCTGCTGATGGCCTCATTCGTGCCGTTCCTGGTGTATTTCCTACTGAGCTGGCGGGATCATATCCGCTCGCGTTATTTATTGTTGTTCGAGGGCGAAACGCGGCAGGCGGCTGCTGCCACCTGGAAAGGCCTGGGCGATATGGTCCGCGCCTACGTGATCGGAAATTTTATGCTGGGGATTCTGCTCAGCGTGGCCAGCGCTCTGCTGTTCGCTTCGGTGAAGCTGCCCTACTGGTTGATTGTGGCGCCAATGAGCGGATTCCTTAGCCTGGTCCCTTACATCGGATTGCCACTGGCGCTGATTCCGCCGGTAGTGGCGGCGCTGCCGGCTTCGAAAGAGCCGGCCATGTATTTGTTCCTCACGGTGAGTGTGGCGATGCTGCACCTGCTGGCGCTAAATCTGCTCTACCCGAAGTTTGTAGGTTCGAGGGTACATTTAAATCCGCTGGTAGTCACCGTCGCGCTGATGTTTTGGGGGATGCTGTGGGGAGCGCTGGGGCTGTTGCTGGCGATCCCGTTGACGGCGGCGTTGAAATCGCTGTGCGATCATATCCCTACGCTGCAGCCTTACGGCCGCTTGCTAGGCGATTGACGTCGGTGTATTCACGACTGCATTCACAATGAGTAAGGGCTTCTGGATTTTTCTCGTATTGGGGTTGGCCGTGGTGGGCGCGTTGATATTCACGATGTTCACTACCACGGAAGGCGCACATCTGAGGCTGGAGGGCAAGATCCTGAAGGTGCGCGTGCTGCCGTTGGGAGGGGACGCATCTCTGGTGGTGCTGGATTTCCGCGCGTCGAATCCGTCGAATGTGCCGTTTGTCGTGAACTCAGTGACGTTGTATTTGCAACCACCCAGCGGCGAGGCGGTGGAGGGTCGCACGGCCTCGAAAAATAACATTGAGAATATTTTTAAATATGAGAAGCTGTTGGGTCCGAAGTATAACGCGATCCTGAGCCTGCAGGATCGTGTTGCTCCACATCAGACTGCCGACCTAATGGCGGGGGCGCGCTTTGAACTTCCCGAATCCGGTATTAATGCTCGCAAAACCATTCGGCTGCGCTTAGAAGACGTCGATGGGGCCATGGCAGAGTTTTCCGAACCAACAGCCCGATAAGCCGCGGGTGCGGCGCGAAAACCGCTACCCGGTGTGATGGACGCAATTAAGGTTGAACTGGGGCCGGCACCAAGGCGACGGCGTCCAGAGTGCGCGGCTGGTATCTCAGCACAT
>JALYJH010000459.1 GCA_030775415.1 Acidobacteriota bacterium
CAGGACGGCACTTTTCTTAAAGGCGGCGGCCGCTCATAGGTGAAGAAGCCGCATCGCGTTGCCCTTTAAGATGCGCTCGCGGTCGGCGGCGGCGAAGTTGAACTGATCGAGGACGGCCGAGGGATATTCTATGTCCTTGGCTGCGAAATTGTCAGTGCCGACGACGATGCGGTCGAAGCCGACCAGGCCGATGAGGAAACGCAGCGCCTCCGGATAATAGATCAAATAGTCGTAATGGAAGCGGCGCAGGTAGTCGCGAAAGGGGCGCTGGATCGTGGTTCCATGATCGGTCATATGGAACAGAAAATGCTCGACGCGGCCCGCGAGATAGGGGAAGGCGCCGCCCGCGTGGGGCAAGACCATTTGAAGGTTGGGGTATTTGTCGAGCGTGCCGGTGTAAATGAATTTGCTGGCGAGAAACGTGTGTTCGATGGGAGCGTCGATCCCCGAAGCGAGAGGCGGGGGGCCGGCGGTTCGGCTGCCGCCGAAAGTGTTGACCACGCCGTCGAGCTGATGAAAGATGATCGGGTAGTTCAGCTCCTGAATGCGCGCCAAAACGGGGGCAAAACCTGGGTCAAAGATGTAGTCTTGTTTTTCAATCGAATCGGGAAGGTGGACGGCCCGCACACCCGGTTGCCCGGCTACGCGGTTTAGTTCTTTCAACGCGAGTTCGGAATCGCGGATGGGCAGCTCCGCGGCGATCACAAAACGGTCAGGATATTTTTGATGCACTTGAATGCCGGTGTCGTTGATCACTTGCGCGAGGCGCGCGCCCTCTTGGGGTGAAACGCGCTGCCAGGGCATGGCGCCGGAAAGCGTGAGGCAATGCATCAGATCGCCATGCTCATCCATCCACCGCCGGCGTTTGTCGAGATCGTAATCGAGCAGAAAGGGATTAGAGAGAGGCTGTCCCAACTGCGCCAGGACCTTGTTATAAGGTTCGGGGGACCAGTGGGCGTGCATGTCGATGGCCGAGGGCTTCCCCACACCTCCTTTTCCAGGGCGCGCCGCCCACCAGGGAATCTTCTGCGATGTGGGAGCTTGCGCATTTACCGCGGAGATGGTGGCAGCCGCGGCGGCTCCGGCTCTGATAAAATCGCGACGTCTTAACATGGGTAGCCCTCCCTACTGAACTCGGCCCTGTGAATCCTCTTCCGAAATCTGACGGCGCCAGCCACAGCTAACAGGCAACGGCGATCGTCAGGAAGATTTCACCTCCGCCAGTATATATCGCGTACGTGCCGTGGCCCAGGGGGTTCCTAGAACACTTTATGATAAAAATGTTGTGACGCTTTCGAGTAGGTCCCGGACTATGCGTGGCGGCATTGCCGATCGCGCGGCCCTCCCGAAGGGCAGCAACGGACGATCGTTATGCCGTTGGTGCAGCCTCGAAGTCCCTGCGCGACGCTTCACTTTTTGTTCGGATTGGTGTGTACACGAATGGCGGCTTCGTTCCGATCCCGGGTATCTCCGCCAGCAGGTTCTGCGGCGGGACCGCGGCGTTTGTGCGATCTGTCGCGTTGACACTTGCGTTGCTTATGGTGAGCTGCGCCGTTCTCGGGGCGCCGGCCGGCTCAGGCTTCTGGCCAAATGGGGACTCAAGCGGCTCAGCCGGAAGAGTCTGTGGGACGCCGATCACATCCTGGCCGTGGCGGAAGGCGGCGGGGAGTGTGACCTAGAGAATATACGGACCTTGTGCTGATTTGTCACCGCAGCCAGACGATTGAGTTGCGGCGCCGGTTGGCGTCGGCCTAGGCTCAAAGCACAGAGCTGGTGAGCCCGAGTTGGGCCCTATCGCGGCAACCCGGCGCGACTTTTGGGTTACCTATACCGCCGACCGCCGAGAACATCAAGGAGAGAACGCGGAAGATTAGATATAAGATATATGAGCTACTCCTGAAGAGAAGACGCATCCAGGTTATCGGAGGTTCAAATGGGCGAGGTGACGCGGCGGGGTTTTATTGGATCGGCCACTGCGGTACCGCTAGCGCTAGCGCAACGTGGCACGGCGCAGCAAGGCGCGCCCACGGAGCGTTTCGACTTTGTCGTTGCCGGGGCCGGCCATAATAGCCTGATATGTTCCGCGTACTTGGCGAAAGCTGGCTACAAAGTGCTGATACTCGAAGGCCGGCCCACCATCGGCGGCGGCTGTAAGACGGCTGAGGTTTGTCTTCCAGGATTCAAGGAAGATCTGTGTTCGTCGGTTCACGGCGGCATTCAAAACAATCCGCTGCTGCGCAATAACGAACTTAATCTTAGGGACTACGGACTCGAATACATCGACCCTGAACTGGTCATGCATATTCCGTTTCTAGATGGGACTTCCATTTCGGTTTGGCGCGATCTGGATCGCACTTGCGAGTCGATTGCAAAGATCTCTAAGAAGGACGCAGAGACGTTCAGGCATCTTCTGCCAGGGTTCCAGAGCGCTGAAGGCGCACGGACCCCTTTCTGGCAGCGCCTCAATACTATGTCGGGCTACGATGCAGTCTGCGTACTTTTTGAAAGCCGTCAGTTGCGCGCGGCTTCGTTGAGTTGCGGCCATTTCGGCGGAGTGCCCGGTGGGGATTTCGGCACCGGCGGCCAGGCTTTTTCCCTGATGACCCAGGTGCTCAACGGACGCCCTATCGCCAAGGGCGGATCCGGCATGTTGAGCGTCGCGTTGAGGCGCTTTCTCGAAGTTCACCACGCCGTTGTCATGACTAATAAACCGGTGGTCCGCCTGATCGTGGAGAACGGTAACTGCTTGGGCGTCGAATGCGCTGACGGCAGTCAATACCGGGCTGATAAAGCGGTGGTCTCCACCATTCACCTGAAGCACATCGTGAACATGGCTCCGCGGGAGCTGTGGGGCGAGGAGTTCCATCGGAATCTAGAGATTTTTCAGGCGGAACACGCCATGTTTTCGTTTCACTATGCAACTTCGGAGGCGCCGAAGTATCCGCTCGCCGGCGGCGGCACCATTTCGAGTACGGAGGCATCGCTTATGGAGC
>JALYJH010000460.1 GCA_030775415.1 Acidobacteriota bacterium
CCGTAACCCAGCGCACGTGCTTCCTGCGCCTTGGTCCACCCACGCGAAGCGCACTTCGGAAGACTTGGCCATACTCGCCGTTCCAGGTACAACAGAAGCCGCTTTCTACGTTCGGTCGGTCGAGCGACTAAACGCTTCGAGATATTCATGTGTTAGCCTAGCGGTCGCCCGGCGTAACCCGCTCGTGGCATTCCATGCCCGTCGACATATCGTTGCCGATCATGTCCGCGTACTCCGGCAAGTTAATCATGAACGATTTTTTGGAAACGATGAAGATCTTCTGCAAGTAAGCTTCGCAAGCTCCGATCATGGCCTCCGCGCGCACCGCCGCGCCCATGCGGAACACACGAATTTCTTTTTTCTTATCCGCCACCAGCGTCATGCGGAACGCCTCTGGCTCTTTGTCCGGCCGGATCGTGAAGCCGTAAGCCTTCAGCCTTTCGAGCACGTTCAACTCCTGCCGCTTCCCGTTCTCGCTCAAAATCCAATAGGCCACCACAGGCTGCTGCGGGTCGAGTTTGCCGTCCTTAAGCCTTGCGTCGTAGTGAACGGTATTTCCATTCACACTGCGCTCGATGACGAACAAAGGAACGAACGCCTCGTCGGCGGACACTGTCACTGCCGCTAGGAACAACACGCAAGGAATGAGCCTGGTCAACCTCGAAAACTCCCTAATAACAGGCTATCATTCCGAGTGCACCCGTCACTTCCGCGCGCTCACGCTGCGCGAAGGCAGGCACCACAAGAATGTCCACGGCGATAGCGTCACATCCTTCGCGCCGCTTTCGCGCAGCACCTGTGCGCAATACCCCGTCTCCGCCGTATCGAAAACCAACAGCCGCCCGCCCGGTTTCAGCACCCGCAGCATCTCGCGCAGCGCTTGTCCACGCTCGCGATCGTCCCCCAGAGTATGCAGAGCGTTAGCCGAAACCACCACGTCGTAGTGATTCTCCGGATACACCAGCTTCCGCGCATCCCCGCTTTCAAAGCGCACCCGGTCCGCCACTCCCTCGGCCTTGGCGTTTTCCTTAGCCGCATCGGCGGAGTTACCCGACAGTTCCTGCGGATTCCACACGTCGATCCCCGTGACCTTGCCGGTCTTCAGGCGCTTCGCCGCCCCGACAGCCAGCAGCCCGCGCCCGCAGCCCACGTCCAAAACTTTTTCGTCCCCTTGCAGCGCTAGTTGATCCAGCAGTTGCTCGCGCAGCCGCAGCTTCCCGTCTTTGCTGGAGCGAATCTTGAACCAGGCAATCCCGGCGCAAACCAGCGCGACCAGCGCCAATACCGCCAGCACACGGTCGGCCGGCCCCGGATACGCCTGCCGGTTCATGAACCAGAACGCAACTCCCGTGGCGAGCGACCATCCGGCGCGCCCAAACCACCCGCGCGCGACTAACGGCGCGTCAATCCCGTAATCAACCGTCGAAGCGCTGGCGCCGGCCGCCATTAAACCGCAACCTCAACCGGAGGCGCCACCTCCAGCGGCTTTTTAAACTTGCACTCCGCATTCGGACACTGCGCAAACGCGCCCGCCTTCAGATATTTCTCGATCAAATACCCGCCGCCGCAATCCGGACACTTCTCCGCAATCGGCTTGCCCCACGCCACAAACTCGCACTCCGGATAGCGGTTGCAGCCGTAGAAAGTTTTCCCGCGCTTGGACCTCCGCTCGATAATCTCGCCTTCCGAGCAATTCGGGCACTTCACTCCAATGGTCTTTTGCTTAACGTATTTACACTTGGGATAATTGCCGCAAGCCACGAACTCCCCAAAGCGCCCGTACTTCTTAACCAGCTTGCCGCCGCACTGCGGACAGTCTTCATCGAGCGGCACGTCCTTCGGCTTCTGCGCCTCGCCCAATTGCTTCGTCGTCTTACAATCCGGATACCCCGAGCACGCCAGGAACTGCCCAAAGCGACCCTTCTTCAGCACCATGGGCCGTCCGCAGTTATCGCAATAAACCGCCTCGTCCTGCTCGGTAGCGCCCTCTTCGGCGATCTCCCGGGTATTCGTACAATCCGGATATCCCGTGCAAGCGATAAAACTCCCATGCTTGCCCCATTTGATCACCATGGGCTTGCCGCACTTCTCGCACACGAAGTCGGTGGGCCGCTCCATGCGCTTGATGTCGGTCATGTGCAGCGCCGCGTGCTCCAGATCCTTCTCGAAGCGCACGTAGAACTCGCTCATGGCCGTGCGCCAATCGAGCTTGCCCTCTTCGATCTCGTCGAGCTCCGCCTCCATCCGCGCCGTGTACGTCGTATCGAACAGATCGTCGAAGCTCTCGAGCAGCAGGTCCGTCACCACCATGCCCAGCTCGGTCGGAGAGAACTTGCCGCCCTCCTTCTTTGCGTACTCGCGTTCCTGAATCGTCGACAGGATTGAAGCGTAAGTGGAAGGCCGCCCGACGCCATTCGCTTCCAGCTCCTTCACCAGCGTCGCTTCCGTGAAGCGCGGAGGCGGCTCGGTGAAATGCTGCTCCGGCAGAATCGCCTTGAACTTCAATACCTCGCCCTGCGTCACCGCCGGCAGCTTGCTCTTTTCTTCCTCGTCGTCCTCGTCCTTAGCGTCCTTGCCTTCTTTATATACGCGCAAGAACCCGTTGAATTTCTCGACGCTCCCGGTAGCCCGGAAAATGTAGTCCGCCCCGTCCTTGCCCTTGGCGTCGACGTCGATCGTCGTCTGATCGAACACCGCCGGCGTCATCTGCGACGCCACAAAGCGCTGCCAGATCAACGCATACAACTTAGCCTCGTCCTCCGCCAGAAAACTAGCCACGCTCTCCGGAGTCCGCAGCGCCGACGTCGGACGAATGGCTTCGTGCGCATCCTGCGCGTCTTTCTTGCTCTTATAAACGTTCGGCTTCTCGGGACGATACTCCGCCCCGTAGCGATCCGCGATCATGCCGCGCACTTCATCCAACGCATCCGCCGACACGCGCGTAGAATCCGTACGCATGTAGCTAATCAGACCAACGGCGCCCTCG
>JALYJH010000461.1 GCA_030775415.1 Acidobacteriota bacterium
GCTATAGACAGCGCGCCGCCTCCTCCGTCAGCCGACAGCGACACGCAGGCCCAAGCCGACGCTGCCATCGCCTCAGACGCCGCTTTGGTGTCGCAGACTGCTCCACTAGAAGTCGCCCAAGCGACGCCTCCCGCGCCGCCGCAAGCGCAACCTGTGCCTGCGGACCCAGCGACGCCTGCGCCCGGATCCTTACCTGAAACTGCCAGTGAATTGCCTGAAATCGCGCTGTTCGGTTTCGTGTTCGTGGGAGGCGCGTTGACAGCTCGCGGCCTTCGCCGTTCTTAAGCCGTGCAAGTAACAGTCAAGAGCAAGCGCGCTATCGCCTGGATCGAAGGCTTCCTGTGGCTCGTAGGCTGCTCCGCCATCGGCTACTGCGCCTTCATCTGGGGACGCGCTCAGTTCGATCAGGCCCAAGCCAATTGGGCCCTCGAACACGTCTTGCCCGGCGACCACGGAACGGACAACGTGTCCGCTGCGCCGAATGGCCCCGCTGAGGGCAGCTTAGTAGGACGCATCGACATCCCTCGCCTGGATCTTTCCGTGATCGTGTTTGAAGGCACCAGCGACGATACGCTCGCTCGCGGGGCCGGACACCTGCGCGGAACCGCCGCTCCCGGCGAAAGCGGAAACGTCGCGCTGGCCGCCCATCGCGACACATTCTTTCGCGGATTGCGCGACATTCGCCCAGGCGACCACATCTCTGTCAAAACCCCTACCGGCAATTACGCTTACAGCGTCGACTCCACCGCCGTCGTGCCACCCACCCAGACCGAAGTCCTGCGGCCAACCGAGGACGCCACGCTCACTCTGATCACCTGCTATCCCTTCAACTACATCGGCAACGCGCCCGAACGCTTCATCGTCCGCGCCCACGGCTTGAAATCAGTTGAGCAGTCCTTCTAGCGCCGGCAGCGCCACGCCGCTCTCCTTCAACGCCGCTTCGTGGAATTCTTTCAGCGAGTAAGCCGCGCCCCTTTTTTCCTTGTAGTGCGCCCGCACATTCAGCCAACCTTTCCAACCCACAAAGTAAGTCGGCAACTGGCACGACGACAGCTCCGCCCGCTGCAATTTCGCGGTGGCCTCTTCTTTTTCCTGGTAGGTGTCTTTGGTCATTAAATCGATGGCCTGCTGCTCGGTCATCCCCATAGTTTGCAGACGCACATCCAGAATCGTATTCGCGAGCACCCGCAAAATCTGTTTATCGAACGTCAGCCGCAGCCCCTTGCTGTTGTCCAGATACCCCTCGTCCGACATCAATTGCTGAGCGTAAACGCCCCAACCCTCGACATACGGGGTGTTCGAAAATAAACTACGCAGCAGCCGCCGCGATACTGGCTGCACATCGTTGGCGTACTCGAATTGCACATAGTGGCCCGGCATGGCTTCGTGAATGGTGAGCTCCTGCAACCCGAAATCGTTGTACTCGCGCAGCTTCGACTCCGCGCGCGCCGCCGGCCAACTCGCCGGAATCGGCGTGACCCAATAGAACGCCCCTAATTGCGGCTCCAGCGGCGGCGCCGCGCTAAATCCGCCCACGCCATAAATCCCGCGCAGAAACTCCGGCGTCTCCGTGACCTGCAAGTTCGCTCGCGCCGGCAAAGTCAAAAGGTCTTTTTGCTTGACGAAGGCCGTAGCCTGCGCCAGCGTCTCCCTGGCCTTGGAAATATAATTCTCGCGAGTGGTGTGCTGGCGCGCCGCCGCCTCCAGCGCCTGCGCCACCGTCTGCGGTGCCGCTAATTTTGCCATGTCCGCGCGCACCGTTTTCAAATCCGCCTCCGCCGCTGCCAGTAATTGCTCCGGCGTCAGGCCTGACGCCAATACCAGAGCGAACTTCTGCGCGTACTTCTCCTTGCCCAAGCGCCAGTCGGAAGTTCTCTTGGAAAGCGAATCTTTCAAAAACGCATTGAAATCCCGCGCCGCCGCGATTGCTTTACCGGCGGCCGCGGCATATGCCGCCTTGCGCGATTCCGGCGCCGCCGCGCGCAGTGTCTTATCGATCAGCTCGATATTGCCTTCATTCTCCTCGCGCGCCACGCGATTCCACACTTCCGGCGAGTCCGTCAAATTAGCCTTCGCCTGTTCAAACAGCACCGGCACTTTCGCCAGCCGGCTGGTAATATGATCGAACCGCTGCTCCAATGAAGCGTAATTCAACATGTACGGCGTGAACAAAGCATTGCCCACCAGCTCCACATAAACCGTAGGATTATGTTTGAAGTTTTGAATGGTATTCAGCTCAAGCAGGCACAACCCGATATTGCTGGCGATGATGTCCAGGTCAGCCTTCTGCTCCTTATCCAGCTTGCTGCCATCTAGCACCCCAGCGCGATTCTGGATGTCGCTGCAAAACTGCCGCTGCCGTTCTAGCCCCGCCGCGCTATAGTCATCGAGCATCCCATCGAGCGTCATCCCCTCGTGCACGTGATACCCCGCCGCCGTCGCATTCACCGGCGACAGCGCCAGATCCCCGTAAATGAAATCCTGCGTGAGTTTTTCCGAATCCGCCAGCGGTGGCGGAGTCTTCGTACATCCCGCCAGTAAAATAGCCAGCGCAAACACCAGGGGCAGCCGCATGAGACCTAATATACGCCGGACGGTACACTATTGTGTGAGTTGGCAAGCAAGCGCAATCTCGCATACATCGCAGTGGTAGCCGGATGTTTCGCCGCAGGCACGCTCGCGGGTTGGACCGCCCTCGCCGCTCGCGTCGATCACTACGCCTATGACTTGATGACGCAAATGACGCCCGTAAAAAACGCCGCCCCGCAGTCGGTCGTCATTGCCATCGACGAAGAAACCCTGCGCGCCCGCGGCGGCATGCGCAGCATCCGCCCCATCCTGACCGACACCCTGCTACAGGTAGCCGCCGCCCAGCCGCAGGCCGTCGCACTCGATGTTCTGCTCGCCGACAAAAGCGACGGCACCGAAGACGCGCACCTCGAAGCCGCGCTCCGTGGCACCCCCAACCTGATCCTTCCCTGCGAC
>JALYJH010000462.1 GCA_030775415.1 Acidobacteriota bacterium
GCCCGTACTTCCCGGGCCATTTAAAAGGTGACCACGTCACGCTGTGCGTGCGCCCCGAGCAGCTAAAGGTTTTCGCGCGCAACGGCAAGCCTGGCCCGAATCAGATTCCGGCGGATCTGCTGCGCGCGGTCGAGCGCCCTCACGGCATGCGTTTGGAATTTTCTGGCGGAGGCATTCCGGGTTCGCTGCGCGTTACCGTCTCGCGCGCGGAATATCAGAACCAACGCGACAACCGCGAATGGGTGGTTCAGTTCCCCAGCGACGCGCTCCGCGTGTTGTAACGCCCGGGGGCGCTTCTGCCCGCTACACCGCGCGCACAGCAGCGCTCACCGGGCGCGACCCCACCGGAATCACCGTGAGCAGCGAAGCGCGGCGATCGCGGTTTTTCGTAATCGCGCCCACGCGTAGCACCGCCACATCGCCGGATTTCCGATTCAATACCAGCGCGTATTGATCGTCCGGCGTCACCGCAATGAAACCCGGATCGGCGCCTACTGATGCCACAGCCACCACGCGCCGCGAGTTGATTTCCAAAATATTTACATCGCCCGAAGCCGGGCTGGCCACGAACAAATACGCCAGCGACGCCGCCATCGGTCCCGGAGCATGCCCCGCCAGCACTGTCTCGGCCACCTCCGGCGTGTGATACGGATACACCACCACCACGGCATCCATGCCCTCGCCCGTGATGAACAATTGGTTCGACCCAGGTCCTTCGCCCCCGGTCAAATATAGGTGATCCGGACGCACCGCCAGCGGAAGATGCGTGATCAAGCGCGCCGACGGCACGTCGTAAAGCGACAACCGCCGCTCTCCGCGATCCGCCGCTATAAGTGTGCGCGAATCGGGCAGGAATCGCAGCGCGCCGAATTCCCCTTCCGCGGCGGAATCCGCGACCTTGCGCGACGCCAAATCCACCAGCCGCACGCCGCTGGCAAAACTGACCGCCGCCGTTTTGCCATCGGCCGCCAGCGCGAAATCCACCGGGTCTTTCGGTAAAGCGATGCGCCCTTCCATCTTGAATGTATCGAGCGCGAGGCGCACAAGCGACTGCGGCTCGCGCGTCAAAACGTAAAGCGCGCTGTCGTCGGGCGATACCTGAATCGCCAGCGCCGAGGAAGCCACCGCTAGACGGCGGTTGAAGCTCAAACGGTCCACTTCAATTTCGTGCACCGTCCCGTTGCCCGGCGTGAGCGCGTAGACGAAGGGCCGTTTGGCGGTGGAAATCACACTGCTAGGCGACCCGTTCAATGGAATATGCCGCGCCACGGCAAGCGCTTCCAGATCGATGGCGGCAATGGCTTGGCTATCTTCGTTGGCGACGAAAGCATAGCCGCGAAACCCCGTGGCCCCCCGGCGTCGGCTGCACGCGGCGATCAAAGGGACGGCAAGGAGTGCCCGGCGGGAGATCACATATCCAGGGTATCAGCCCACGCCAATATTTCGAAGTTTCATTCCTACCTCGTTGAAAATAAAACATAACATTGCTCCTTTGTTCCTGCCTGTGGTACCTTCGGAGGGGACGTTTCTGGGCCTCCCGGTACTCCCTTTTTTATATGAATCTGCGGTCCTTATTTAGTCTTTTTTCGTCCGATCTGGCCATTGATTTAGGCACAGCTAACACGCTGGTGTACGCCAAGGGCAAAGGCATTGTGGTGAATGAACCCTCCATCGTCGCCATTAACAAGACCAATGGAGAAGTGGAAGCCGTCGGCAAGGAAGCCAAGGAGATGCTGGGCCGCACGCCGGGGAACATCGTGGCCATCCGCCCCATGAAGGACGGAGTCATCGCCGACTTCAAAGTCACCGAGCGCATGCTCAATTACTTCATCCAGAAAGCCCATGGACGAAAAATGCTGGTGCATCCACGCATCATTATTGGAGTCCCCAGCGAAATCACGCAGGTGGAAAAACGCGCCGTGATTGATTCTGCCTATCACGCAAAGGCCAGTGAAGTGTATCTGGTGGAACAAGCCATGGTGGCCGCTATCGGCGCCGGCCTTCCCATCACCGAACCCTCCGGCAACATGGTGGTCGATATCGGCGGCGGCACTACGGACGTGGCCGTGATCTCCCTCTCCGGCATCGTGTATTCGCGCTCGGTGCGCGTCGCCGGCAATGAAATGGACGACGCCATCATGCAGTACATGAAGCGCAAGTACAACCTGCTGATCGGCGAAACCACGGCGGAGCGCGTGAAGATCACCGTGGGCTCGGCGTATGAGCTCGACAAGCCGTTGACGATGGAAATCAAAGGCCGCAACCTGATTGAAGGCGTGCCCAAGACCATCACCGTCGACGACACCGAGATTCGCGAAGCGCTGTCAGAATGTGTGGCGACGATCATGAACGCCATCCGCGTCGCCCTGGAGCGTACACCGCCGGAACTTTCTGCCGATATTAGTGATAGAGGGATTGTCCTGACAGGCGGCGGAGCCATGTTGAAGAATTTAGATAAGCGTATCCGGCAAGAGACCGGGCTGCCGGTATCCATCGCCGAGGACCCTCTGGCCTCGGTGGTATTGGGCACCGGAAAAATGTTGACGGAGTTCAGACTGCTGCGGCGGATCGCGATCGAATAGAAGTGAGGCGGCTGGCATGTGCCAGGCGGTGAAGTATGGAATTTCTCCTCAATCGATATCGCAACCTGACGGTCTTGTTGGTCGTCATCCTGGCGCAACTGGTGCTGCTGGCCTACCAGGTGAAGAGCAACGGCGAAGTGCGGCTGATTCGCGTGTGGGCCGTGAGCGCCGTGACGCCGCTCGCGCGCCTGATTGAAGCGGGACGCAGCAGTACCGTTCATTTCTTCCGCGACTACTTCGTTCTGTTGGACGTCCGCCAGGAGAACCAGCGCATCAAGACGGATCTCGATCGCACCAAAATGGAGAATCAGTATCTCCGTAGCGAGCTCTCGACCGCGGACCGCGCCAAGTCCCTCGCCATCTTTCAGCAGCAGTCGCCCTCGAAGACCATCGCCGCGCA
>JALYJH010000463.1 GCA_030775415.1 Acidobacteriota bacterium
ACGCGCGCCAGCGGCGATCAGCCCGATAAACAGCAGGGCTTCGAACTGCAGCATATTTTCGCCGCGGAAAACGGGGGACTGGAATTCCTGCACTACCTTGCCAATCCAATCCGAACGCAGATACTGAATCACGTGGGCGTGCAAACCCCAGCCATAAGGATTGACCAGCGATGCTGCCGCGCAGGCCGCCGTCAGCAGGGTCCAACGGAGGGCCGGAGTCCAGTCCGGCCGCGCCCCCGGGGGACGCTGAATCCAGGCCTCGACCGCGGCGCCGGCGGCGGCGAGCCCCAGCAATCCAATCAAAACCAGGAAGCCGCCATGCAAGTTGGTCCATAGCAGCGTGATGGGAACCAGCCACCACAGGCACGCCGGGTTAGCGCCGCGGCGGCCGGCTTCGATGAGGGCCATAGAGAGCGAGAGCAACAGCAGCGTAAATAAGTGCGGCCGGGCCAGAAAGTGCATGGAGGCCGAGCCTACCGCCAGCAGCGTCACCAATAGCGCCACAAACATGTGCGCGCCGGCGTCGACAATGCGGCGCATTAAAGTGGTGGCATATAGCGCGATGATCACGCCGGCGGCCAGCACCACGCCTTTTAATCCGGCCCAGCGGAAGAGCAGGGCGTCGATGACATCGCTCAGCCACTCCCAGGCATACCAGGACGCGGCGGGCTTCGAAAACGAATACAGGTCGTGGTGGGGCACCTGATGGTGATCGAGAATGTAATCGCCGGTGCGGATGTGCCAGCCAACATCGGCATCGGCCAGCAAAGACTGCCACCCGTGCGGGCCCGAACTCATGAACAGCCAGCCAATCAGCGCGACAAACAGAAGATCCAACAGCGAAGGCACCAGGGGCCGGCCCCAGCGATGCCGCAGCAGCGCGCCCATGCGAGCCCGGGGTAGAGACGGTATCGCGGCGATGGTGGATTCGGGAGTCATGCGCGCTTCAAGGCCTGTCTACCTATTCGCCATATCCGGGCGTGCACTTTAGGCAAACGATTTGACGGCCCGCTCTTCGACGGTTTCGACGGGCGGAGTAACGTCTGTACCGAGCAAACGGCGGCCCTGGACGGCCAGTTCGAAGCGGTCTTTGACCCCGGTCTTTTCGAAAATATGCATCAGGTGCACTTTCACCGTTCCGGGGGTGATCGCCAAAGCTTCGGCAATCTCTTTGTTCTTCAAGCCGCCGCAGACGTGATGCACGATGTCTTTTTCACGCGGCGTCAGGCGCGGAGACGAACGGCGGTCCATGCTGCCGACTGCATGTTCGGCGAGCGAGCTTTCGATCCATACTTCGCCTTGGCTGACTGCGAGCAGGCACTCGCGCATGGCAGCGATGGACACGGTCTTTTTGAGGATGCCGCGCGCGCCTAACTGCAGGGCACGGAAACAATCGATTTCGGCCAGGTCGTTCACCCACAGGACCGGTTGACAGCGCGCCCAAGTGCTCTTCACGTCGGAAATAAATTGAAATATCTGCTTCAGGCCGGCGCTCTGATCGATTAACAGGACGTCGGGACGCTGGTGACGCACCGCGCCCAGGGCGTCGGCAATTCCTGGCGTCGAGCCCAGATATTCGAACTCCCGGTCATCGGCGAGGACTCTCTCCAGACCCTCAAGCACGATCGGCTGCGCTTCACAAGCAAATACCCTGACTGGATTCACGTAGTTTCCCTTAGAAGCTTAAAATCGACGGGGGGAGGGCCAGAGGATAGGTACTAAGTATCGTTTTACGACTGAGCCGGACGGGGCATCGTCACTTGCATTTGCGTAGCGCGGCTGCTTTCGAGGCCGCGGCAGGGACCTGCGATAGGGCCGGCAAGGCGTTATTCGCCGATAGCGCGACTGGTACTTGGCGATTCGACTACAATAGCCAATAGGAGAACACCCATGGATTTTGGCAAGCGTTTATGGATCGCGATGGTGGTGCTGTGCGCCTGTGCGCGGCTGCTGCCACATCCGTGGAATTTCACTCCGCTGATGGCGATCGGATTGTTTTCCGGTTATCAGGCCGCGAAGGCTATGACGGGAATCCTGGTAACGCTCGCGGCGCTGGCGTTGAGCGATGCCGTCCTGGGTTTCGATCGCGGCTTCTGGTTCGTCTACGGGGCGGCGCTGGTGGCGGTGTTGATCGGCAGGATCACGCGGGGCCACGGCGTGGGCGCGATCGCGGCCGGGGCGCTGGGATCGAGCCTGTCGTTTTTCTTCATCACTAATTTCATGGTGTGGGCGACAGGACGTATTTATCCAAATACTCTGGCGGGGCTCGCGGCATGCTTCACTGCTGCCATTCCGTTTTACCAGAACCAAATTGCGGGGGACGCGTTCTACACGTTGGCGATTTTCGGGGGCTACGCGCTGTTAAAGCGTTCCTTCGGTCCGCTGCACCAGGCCGCGTAGCGTGCGCGTCGTTTCGCTCTTGGCCGGAGCTACCGAAATCGTATGCGCGCTGGGCGCGGGCGAGATGCTGGTGGGGCGGTCACACGAGTGCGACAACCCTTCCTGGGTGCGCCGCCTTCCTTCCTGCAGTGAACCGGCTTTCGATGTATCGGTTTCGAGCGGGGCCATCGATGCCGAGGTGCGGCGCAGATTGCACGCGGGCGAGCCGCTGTATCACATCGACATGGAATTGATCCGGGAGCTGCGGCCGGATCTGGTGATTACACAGTCGCATTGCGAGGTTTGCGCGGTGACACCGGCGGATTTGGAACGCGGGGCGTGTGCGGTGACCGCGCGTCAGCTGTCCCTCTCGGCGGCAACGGTTGAGGAAATCTTTCAAAGCGTCTTGCAAGTTGCCGATGCGCTGGGGGTGGCGGGCGAGGGACAGGCAGTGGTGGCTCGCGAGCGGCAGCGACTGGACGCGGTAAGGAAGCGGACCGCGAGCCACCGGCGCCCCACGGTGGTGCTGCTCGAGTGGACCGATCCTTTTTTCGCCATGGGTAACTGGGGTCCGGAGCTGATCGGGGCGGCAAACGGCGAG
>JALYJH010000464.1 GCA_030775415.1 Acidobacteriota bacterium
TCTAAAAGCAGAGCAGGGCGGTGGCGCCCGCGCTCTCGAAATCGGCTGCGGTTCCGGCCGTTTAATGCGGCCCATGAGCCGGCACTTTCTCGAAATCCATGGCGTCGACGTGTCCAGTGAATTTATCCAGCAGGCGCGCGAAAGTCTGTGGGATCTGCCGAACGCACGCCCCCAGCAGATTCATGGAACGAGCCTGGAGGATTTCGCGGATCACTCCTTCGACTTCGTCTATTCGTTTGACCTGTTCCCGCACATGCCAAGCCAGCAACTGGTAGTCGCCTTCCTGCGCGAGATTCATCGCGTGCTGCGGCCGGGTGGATTAGCGCGCCTGCACTTCAACGGCGCGGCGGGCAGCCAGTCGTTTGATCAGTGGACCGGAACCCGCTTCACCCAGCATGAGCTCATGGATTTCGCGCAGGCCCACAATTTTCAAGTCCTCGCGCTGGACGGCGTTTCTACACCGTCCATGTGGACCACCTGGCGCCAACAACCTGCAGGCTGGTATGCCGGCCTCGCAGAGAATGCCGCTGCCTGGGGCGATACTCTGCCAGTGACCATACATAAAATCACTAACGCCAGTAGCTTTGAGCCAGTAGCGCCCAGCCGAGGGCGCTTCGCGGCCATCTCCATTCGTGCTGAAAATCTGCCGCCTGACGCAGGACTCAATCACTTGCGCGCCACCATCGGCAGTTCACATGGGACCATCACTTCGATCGGAGCGCCTAACCGCGACGCCTGGCAGCGCATCCGTGTGGAACTGCCGGAACTGGAAGCCACTGGGTTGCTCCCGGTTCAGCTTCTGTGGCTCGATCGCCCTCTTTCTCCGCCTGCAACACTGCGCGTGATTCCCCCGGGTCCTCCCATTCCGCGCGTTACCATGGCGCCGCGCCGGATCGAAAATCGCATTGTCAAATTGACGCTTGAAGAAATCGCGCGCCCTTGGGACATTGAGATCTGGGTGCAAGGACAACCCGTCGAGGACCTGGAGAAAACGTGCAGCGATCCGCGCCCGCAGCGCTATCAGGTGAACTTCCGCCTGCCCGAACGAGTCGGCCCCGGATTGCATCATCTCAACATAAACATCGGCCGCCGCAAGCTGCCTTCGGTGCCGATTGAAGTGGCTTAGAGCGTCGGCGAGTCGTTGCCCAGCAGCGCCTTGCGCACGATCTTGATGGGTGGAAAACCTTGTGCCAAGAAGTTGTCGTGAAAATCCTGGAGCGTGAATCGGCTGCCGCGCATCTTCTTGTAATCTTCGCGCAGTTTCAAAATTTGTAGCTTGCCCAGCGTGTAATAGAGGTAGGTTGCGTCGGAAGTACCGCGCTTCGTCTCCACCATCGCGGTCTCATGCGTTTGATAGCCCTCTTTTTGAAAGAACTCGATCGCTTGATCGAAGGTTCGCTTGCCGGTATGCATCTCGATGCCGACAATATATCGGGCGTCGCGCAATAGCGCGTCCTGAAGCTGGCCTAAACGCATCTTGGGATCGGCGGAATAGCCTTCGTCGAGCATCATTTGCTCGCAATAATGCGCCCACCCCTCTGCGTTGGAATTGGACCCCAGAAGTTTCCGCACGCGCGACTGTATGCGCGGCATCCACAAAAACTGCACGTAGTGCCCCGGGTAAGCTTCGTGCACCGCGGTAGAAAGTATGGTGCCGCGGTTAAATTGACCCATGAAACTTTCGACGCGCTCGGGCGCCCAATCCTTTTCCGGCAGAGTCACATTGAAAAATGCTTCCTTGGCTACGGTCTCGTATGGACCCGGCGTATCCATCGAGGCGAAGGTGGTCGCGCGCATAAACGGCGGCGTCTCTTCGAGAATCGGCAGCACCGGCGAAGGTATCGTGACCAGCCTGTGGGCGTTGATGAAGTCCCGCAAGCCGCCTAGCGTATTGCGGAACTCATCCAGCAACTTGTCTGGAGCCGGATGATCTTTCACCGCCTCCGCCAGAATTTGCTGCGGAGTTCTTCTTGGATTGATCAGTAAGCCGGTTTCCCGATACTTTTTTTGGTTCGCGCGCAGGTCAGCGTAGCCGATTGCCAAGAGGCGGTCGAGCGGAATGTCCACCATTTCTTCGTACAGCAGCTTCTTCTCGTAGACGTCCGCGCCTAGACGAAAATCGCCCTTCGAACGGGATAGAAGGTCGGATTTGAGGTAGGTCTGGTAGTCCTCTAGGGCTTTTATAACGGCGCCATTAGCGTTGCGGAATTCCGCTAACAGCTTCGCGTCCGTGACGCTCTTGAACGCCAGCGGTACATCGTTCTGAAAGAAACTGATGATCCCAGGGACCTGCTGAATCGCGATCTCGGTAAAAATCTCTGGTGGGTTTTTTAAGTTCACGCGCGCCGCCGCCAGCACTGCGGGCATCTTGCGTTCACGGTCGATCAGCGAACGCATGCGCGTTTCGGGTGGAGCGAACGTCCGGCTCATGATGGTGAAGGCGCTGCTCGAAATACCACTCGAATAAATATCCGGGTTACGCTCCCAACTGCGTACCGTCTCGAGTTCCAGCAGATTCGCGCGAATGGTGCTGAGCACCAGATCACGGTCCGGCTCCGCCGCAAGTCGCGCGAACTCCGTTTCGAATTGTTTGAGCTTGGCGATGCGGGCGTTCACGCCGGCTTTGGAGTAATCCTCAAGCTGGCCATCAAATCTATGAATACCCGCCGAGGTGGCCGCTGTCGGATTGAAAGGGAAATAGTATTCTTCAAAAAAGCGGTCTGTAAGCGACTGTGCGGAAGCAAGGGGAATCAGCAAGCTCATGAGATAGATCGCCTTCATGTTTACAATTGTAAAGTGTCCTTTGCTCCCGTTCCCGAACAGTTGGCGTATCTAAGAAAAGGCTTCTCCGAAATCATACGCGAAGAGGATCTGCAAGCGCGCCTCACTGAGGCTTTGAAAACCGGCCGCCCGTTGCGCGTGAAGGCCGGCTTCGATCCCACGGCACCCGATCTCCACCTGGGCCACACCGTGC
>JALYJH010000465.1 GCA_030775415.1 Acidobacteriota bacterium
CCCATTCGGTGGGCTGCTTGTTGACGGCCAACAGGTCTTTGGCGCCGTACGGAATCCCCTGCAAAGGACCGCGGGTGCGGTCGCGCTTGAGATCGCCGTCGACATCTTTGGCTTTTTTGAGAGCGCTTTTGCGGAGGGAAAGGGCCAGGGCGTTGTGAGCGGCTCCTATTTTTTCCAGGCGGTCACAGAAGGCGTTGGTTAATTCAACGGCGGAAAATTCTTTAGCGCGAAGGCGCTTGGAAAGTTCGCCGATGCTGGCGAAGAAGACGTCACTGGGAGGGGCCTTCGTCGCCATGCGTTAAGCCTCGAAGCGCGTGGCGGGTTCGATGTTGCGGGCGAGTTTCACGGCGGCCAACTGCTGCGCCGCGCTTTGAAATTTGCCGCTCGCGGGAGCCGGCGGGGCTTGCGGTTTTGCGGGGGACGCGAGGAGCGCGGGCGCGGCGTAGAGGGCGAGGGCGCGGCGGGTCAGGCCGGGAGGTTTCATATGGTCATTATAAGGTGGAGAGAATGGGTCGCAGAGAGGCGCAACCACAAGCTAGCGGGCGGCGGCGGAGTTTAGGGACTTGCCGTTTTGCTGGTCGTGCATTTGGGTAAGGGCTTCGAGGGCGGCGCGTTCCATTACGGCGCGGGGGGCGGTGTCGCCGGTGAAGATTTCGAATTGACGGACGGCTTGTTCGATGAACATTTCGAGGCCGTTGACGCATTCGGCTCCTTGGCTTTTGGCGCGGCGCAGGAGCAGGGTTTCGAGAGGGTTGTACACCATATCGAAAACCAACTGCGCGGGAATGCGGCCGGGGAAGAAGCATTCGCCGTCGCGCGGGGTCATACCGAGGGGCGTGGCGTGCACGAGCACGTCGAACATTCTGCTGTCGGCTTGTTCGCGTGTGAGGAGTTCGGCGCCGACGGCGCGGGCGAGAACTCTCACGCGGTCCAGGTTGCGGCCGGTAATCGCCAATTTCACGCCTGCTTCGGCGAGGGCGTAGACGGCGCCGCGGGCGGCTCCGCCATTACCTACGATGAGCGCCGTCGATTTTCCCAGGCGCAGGCGTTTGGCCAAGGGGCCGGTGACGCCTGCGGTGTCGGTATTGGTGCCGCGCCATTTTCCGGATTTACGCCAGACGGTGTTGACGGCGCCGATGCGGCGGGCCAGGGGTTCGACGACATCCAGGTAGCGGATGATTTTTTGTTTATGCGGAATGGTCACGCTGAAGCCGGAGAGCGGAAGCTTCGCGGCCAGGTGGAAGAAGTCTTTCAACTGGACGGGGTGGACCAGGAAAGGGAGATACACGGCGTCGATGCGGCGGGCTTGGAAGGCGCGGTTATGGACGGCGGGGGAGATGGAGTGGCGGACGGGATCGGCGATGACTCCGTAGATCTTGGCGTCGCGGGAGATTTTTTCCACGCGGTAGAGATTTCGCAACTGGCGGGCGGAGACCTGGCCTGACGCCGTGCCGGTGGCGGTGTTGGGCGCGGCGTAGGTATAAATGCCACCGAAGCCGGGGGAGAGGACGCGAGTGGGAAATCCAGTTTCGCCCATGGCCAGGAGGACGGTGTCGAGTTTTGGATAGCGGCGCGCGACTTCGAGCACCTTGTAATTGTCGGAGGGCTTTTTGGCGGTGGTGACTATCTTATAGCCGTCGGCGGAGACGCGCCGCATGCGGCGCATGATGGAGTCGACGGGCGGGGTGCCTCCGTAATTGTGATAGGAGAGCAGGACGTAGGCGTGGGAGCGGAGGGCTTCGAGGCGAGGCGCGCAGTCTTCGGCGCTCTCGATTTCGATGTCGACGGCTTGAGCGCCGGCGGCAATGGCGGCTTCGAGGATGCGCAACTGTTCTTCAATGCTGCCGTTGAAGCGGCCCATGTTCTGGTGACGGCGGCAGGTGGCGAGGATGGAGCAATCGGCGTGGCGGGCCAGGAAGCGGCGGAGGGCGGCGACACCTTGTTCGGGTTTGGGAAGGTAATCCAGGCGGAATTCGAAGAAGCGTTCGCCGGCTTCGTATTCACTGCGCGCGTGCGCCAGCAGGGTCTCGGAGTCAGTGAAGCCGAGGGCGATGCAGATGCGCGGAAAGGGAGTGCGAGGCGGCATCGAAGTCAGAACAGCATATCACGTGGAGGGGGGACAACATCACGGCAAGTTTGCGAACACCCCGTACGAATACATTCATATTGTGCATTGTTTCGGGATCACAGCGCATGGAGGGTCCGGCGAGCCGCAGGCCAAATCCGTGGTGGAACGGATATTCGCCGGGGACGTGAAGCATCTGCCGTCGACGATCCCTTAAAATTTCAGTCAGGACAATGCATACGCTCACGCCGCAGGAGCAATTCGGGCAAATCGACATTTATCTTTTCGACCAGCTGCTGAAGGGGCGCATCGCGCGGGGGATGCGGGTACTCGACAGCGGATGCGGGGGTGGGCGGAATCTGGCTTATCTGCTGCGCGAAGGCTACGAAGTTTACGCGAGCGACGTGGACGCACAGGCGGTGGAGAGCGTGCGGGCGCTGGCGCGGAAGTGGGCGCCGGGGCTTCCGGATGCGAATTTTCGCGTGGAAGCCACGGAAAATATGTCCTTCGAGGATAGCTGTGCGGATGTGGCGATCAGCAATACGGTGCTGCATTTCGCGCGGGATGACGCGCACTTCGAAGCTATGCTGCGGGGCTTGTGGCGGGTGCTGAAGCCGGGAGGACTGTTTTTCTGCCGCTTGGGATCGACGATTGGCGTGGAGAACCAAGTCCGGCGGATCGCGGGGCGGCGATATTGGTCGCCTGACGGATCAGAGCGATATTTGGTTGACGCGGCGCTGCTGGAGGCGCACACGGAACGGCTGGGGGGAGAACTGGCCGATCCGATTAAGACCACGGTGGTGCATAACCAGCGCGCGATGACTACTTGGGTGATGCGGAAGCTGAATACTGTTCGTCGGTGACGTGTTCCATCCAGTCGACAAGTTTGCCGTCGAGTTGTTCCTGGAG
>JALYJH010000466.1 GCA_030775415.1 Acidobacteriota bacterium
CATTCGAATTGAGCCGCACTACGGACTTCTTTGAATTTATCTCTGGAGCTTTGTAGAATCACCGCGTGGGGCGCTGCCAGATTGCTACCGCCAGAAGGCTGCAAGAATCGTGCTCGTAACTAGCTTGCAAGAGCCGTCCCTCTGCAGCGTATCGGTTAACTGGGTCAGTACCGGTGTAGGGGAGGACTTGCGGACCCAACGTTCAAGACTTGGTCTGCGCACTCGGTACTTTTATGGTTCTCCACGGCTTTCTGTCCTGCAGCGACTCGAAAGGGGCGTTGGGAGGGAATTTGCAAGTCCCAAAACCTTAAACTGAATTCGAGCGGGTCCCATCCCTACCTCCATGTGCTTCGCCGGAGGATTCGCGGCTGGCGACGTGGTTCGTGAATTTATGAGCGTGCAGAAACAGACTTATGCCGTTCTTACCGATGGATTCGGCGCCTGAACGGTAATCATTCCATGCTGAATAGTACTACCCCGCGCGTCTAACAGGCGAAAGGAGAAACCCAATGATGGAAGATTGGATCTCCCAGGACTTTATCCCGCGCCTCAAAAACGGCGAGTTTGACGAACATCTCCTTGAAACTATTGCCTCCCTCTCCACCGAGGAACTTGCAGAGGTAGCCCATGCCCTTCAGGAGGAGGCCGACCGAAAAGTGCACTCTTGCTGTCATCCTCCGATGGAAGCGAGCTTTTCTGAACCTTGAAAGCTGGCGAGCACACGCCCTCATCAGCCGAAGCCAGTGAGTGGAACCGCTATTCACTAACCGGTAAATTGGTCGCCCACATTGTTAACAACACAATTGAATTTGCGAGGCTCAGCCATTTCCGCTTTAAACCCCCTGATAGCCAAGCGGAACACGAGCTTGATCTGCTCGTCCTTGTCCGTCTTACACTCGATACTGCTTCAGAACCCAATTGTCTGCTCGGTGTTCAGCTTGCTCTTCGGCATCTTCCGTCCCCTTTCGTTTGTCCGAAATCATATTTCGTTTGGGGTGAGTTTGGGTGCGACAAACCACTCCGTACGTACCATTCTGCACGGACAGCACTACTGATTCTGTGCATTTTGCAGCGCGTAGCGACGGCAGTGATCGAGATAGGCCTTTTCATGAAGTGCGATCAAATCGACCACGCTCCTCCACAGCCAGGAAGGCGCGTCAATAGTTTTAGAACGGCGGCTTCTGATCAATTTAGTCCATGCCCGACGCGTGGCCCCGGTCATTTGCCTCCCATGTGCGCGGCCGAGGACCTGGGCCAAGTAACCGGCGATAGCGATGGCTTGATCACAATCGAGTTCCTCAATCTCCAACTTCAAGTCCTGCGGCATCAGTTCGCGCATAAAGACCGAGCGACCGCAGAGCTGGGCGGCCAACATTCGGCCACCCAAGAAAGGCGAGAGATTCTTAGCTCCCGTGACGATTCGCTGCGCGTTATCACGGGGCATGGCGGCCGCGGGAAGTCGCGGCGCGGCGGTGGCGGTTGCTTCCTTGATGTCCACCAGGCAGAAGCCGGCGATGCCTTTCTGTTTTTTGCCCACGCGGACCAGTACAGCGTAGCGCAGTTTGCCGAGGGAGCTGCATCCTTTCATCCAGTAAGCCGCGTCCGCAATTTCGATTTCGTCATTATCGTCGCGTTGGTTTAAGCAGGTGACGAGCTTGCGCACATTTTCAGTTTGGAAAAGGTGCTTCATCTCCCTGTTTTCCCTCTTTGCCAAAGGCCAAAAACATTTGCCCTTGGGAATGGTCGGACTAATGTCCGCAATGCGCTCCTCGGCGAGATGACGCCATTTCCGCTTGAGGGCCTGCCGGAAGACCAACTCAATTGGCTCGATGCGGGAGGTTTTTTGTGGGCGGAAGGACGGATGGAGGACACCGCGTTCATAACCTCCGCTCATTGCTTCGAGCATTTGGGCGGTTATGACGCCGGGGAGATCGGACCCGCGGGCCGCGGTGGCCAACGAAAGAGCCAGGCGGATCAGGTCGTGAGCGGGATTGCCGATGACGGTCTGGTCCAGGTCCCGAACCGCAATTTCGACCTTGCCCTCGGCGTTCGCCACCGGCCCTAGGTTACTGACATGGGAATCGCCGCAGATCCAGATTGGCGGCCCACTGGGTAGCTGCTTGGTTTTTGTAGAGGTGAGCCATTCATAAAATCGTTCGGTGCTCCCGCGCACGTATGCGTGCGCCGATTGCGCCATTTTCAAGTTTCGACGCTGGGCAAGAATCGCTTGACGCTCGCTGGAAGAGGGAACCGGCTTCATAACGAAATGTAATTATAAGTCCTGGACGCCGTCCTCATCGAGGTAACTCGGACCTACAAGCACAATGGGCGCGACGCTCGTAGTGCCATCGTTGAACGTAAGTGAAATTACACATAAGGAAAAAAGATGGCCGACAAGATAACTGTTAAGGACCTGCTGGAAGACGAAATCAAGGATCTGTATTCTGCGGAGAAACAGCTCATCAAGGCGATTCCCAAAATGGCGAAGGGGGCAAACGATCCGAAACTTCAAACGGCTTTTAAGGACCATCTCGTTGAGACACAGGGCCAGGTCCGGCGCTTAGAAGAAGTCGCCAAACTCCTCGAGTTCAAGCCAAGTGGAAAAAATGGGATTGGAAGGCGTGATCGAGGAAGGCGCAGAGGTGACCTGCCTCGCTTTTTTCAGCCAGTCATAACTGAGGATTTCAGGATCGCCGCGAACTCGTTGGGCGTCCGGTAACCCAGACTGCTGTGGGGCCGTTCGCCATTGTACTCATCTCGCCAGGCGCTGATCTTCGCCCGGGCGTCCAGCAGATTGCGAAACCAATTGGCGTTTAAGCACTCATCCCGCAACCGTCCGTTGAAACTTTCTATGTGACCGTTCTGCATCGGCCGGCCTGGTTGGATGTGGATCAGTTGAATCTTTCGTTCCTCGCACCAGCTCAGAAAGTGCCGGCTGGTCAGCTCCGGGCCGTTGTCGCAGCGAATCGCTTC
>JALYJH010000467.1 GCA_030775415.1 Acidobacteriota bacterium
CGGATTGAGCGCGGGATTGGTTGATGCCGTTCAGCTCAATCCTGAGCTCGGCCAAGTGGGCAAGCCGGTAGCGTCCGATGGACGGCTGCTGCACCTCTTGGTTAACGAATTCTATCTACCGGTTGTGGCATGCGTGGCAGGCGACCGGAATGGCGCTATATTTAACGTAAATGGCGACCAAATGGCAGTGGCCTGTGCGCAAGGTTTCTCCGCGGACCAACTGATTTTCCTCACGGATGTTGAGGGCGTGCGCGATCCGAGCGGCGAAGTCTGCTCACAGCTTACAGCCGAACAAGGACTGCAGTTGATCTCTTCCGGGGTAGCCACCGGCGGCATGCAAGCCAAGATAGAGGCTGCTACCACCGCATTGAGGAATGGGGTGCAAAGAGTGCGTATCGCGCCCGGCTCCTGCCGCGGTATCCTGAGCCAAATCTTGGCCGGATCCCCTCTCGGTACTGAGTTCATTCTTGGATAAGTGTCCTCATTTTAGCGATAAGCAACGAATACGCGAATTCTTTGTGAGATTGTTTCAATCATTCCTCCACTATGCTCTAGCAAGTCCAGGGCGTGCAGCCATGCCTTGCGTCTAATTGGGATTCGCTCGAAGTTCAGGCAACCCGCCTTGACGTAAACGGTAGCGAAACGTACGAGGAGGGCAAATGAAAGCGCGAACTGTGGATATCCGGGATTCTGCCGGCCGGATTCTGTGTTGCACCATCTTCCGTCCGAGCGGCCGCAAGTTGTTGGGCAAGGGGCACGTCTTGAGCGATGAGGACGTTCGTCTGCTTGAAACCGAAGGTCTCGCGCAAGTCTGGGTAACGGAGTTAGAGGAGGGCGAAGTAGGAGAAGACGTAGCCGTCAGCCAAGCAGCCCAGGAAATGGGATGCGGATGCCTGGAAATCCGGCTCGCGGCGGGGGGACGGGCGAATCTCTTTGCTACCGAAGACTGCTGCGTATTGATCGACGACGAATTGCTGCGGGAGATCAACTGTCTGGCGAGCGTCGTCATCGCCACCACGCCGAATTTCAGCTTCGCGCGGGCCGGCCAGCGCATTGCCACCGTGAAGAGCGCTCCCTTTGCGGTGGCGCAAGCACAGTTGGATGTGGTGATAAAAATCGTGAAAGAGCGCGGGCCGATTTTGCAAGCCAGGCCTGTGCGAAATCCAACCGTGGGCGTTCTCTATTCTGACCCGGTGCACGGCGATCGCGCACGGCAGTTGTTCGAAGGCATCTTGCGCCAGCGTCTGGATCGTTTCGGGGTTGCCCCGAGTTTCGTGCTGGCCTGCACGGAAGACGAAGACAGCGCCGCGCGCAACTTGCAGCATCTGCTGCGAGCCAAGCCGACCGTAGTCCTGGTGGGCTCGACCACAGCCCCGGCCGGCCCGGAGGATGTTATTGGCCGGGCAATGACCAGGATTGGGTGCCAGCTCGAACGTTTTCTCGCACCGGTCGAGCCCGGCAATTTGTTCCTCTTGGGATACAAGGATGAGATACCCGTGGTATCCGCACCGGGCTGCTTCCGCTCCGCCAAACCCAACGTGGTGGATCTGGTTTTACCTCCCATGCTGGCGCGCTATCGTGTTTCCGGCTGGGAGGTGGCGTGCCTGGGCCACGGTGGTCTGCTGAGCTAGAACCTGCTCGACACTCTATTCGATGGCGCCGCGAAACCAGTTAGTTACCGGCAATTTCGGGGCGCGCTTGCGATTTCCACCTCCGGCTCGGTAGAATCAATGAGTTTGAGCGTCCCGCAGGTCGTTGGCGGAGTGACGTTCGTCGCCAAACCGGCGAAAGACACGTGGAGGTTTCATGTCCGTAGAGCAGAAGGTCAAGCAAATCATCGTCGAGCAACTCGGCGTGGACGAAGCGCAAGTCGATCCCACCGCGAGTTTTGTCGATGACCTGGGCGCCGATTCGCTCGACATCGTCGAGCTGGTGATGGCGTTTGAGGAAGCATTCGACCTAGACATTCCCGATGAAGACGCGGAGAAGATCGCCACCGTCAAGAACGCCGTCGACTATATAGAGTCGAAAAAGAAGTAGGGCCGGCCGTTTTTGGGGAGTCCCAATTTGTCACGTAGAGTTGTAGTCACTGGAGTCGGCATGCTGACTTCGGTTGGCATTGGCACGGAACCGGTCTGGGAAGCCATCAAACGTGGGGAGAACGGCATTGCGCCCATTACCGCGTTTGACTCCACCGATTTCAACTGCCGCATTGCGGGCGAAGTGAAGAACTTCGATCCGGCGCTCTACATCGAGAAAAAAGAAATCAAGAAAATGGGACGCTTCATTCAATTCGCCATTGCCGCGAGTGAATTTGCGTACCAGGCTTCGGGCTACAAGGTTTCGAACAGCGAGGACGCCGAGCGCACCGGCGTCTATATCGGAAGCGGGATCGGCGGATTCGAAGTGATCGAGCGCGAGCACAAGATTCTGCTCGAGAAAGGACCGTCGCGCATCTCGCCGTTTTTCATACCGGCCACCATTATTAACTTAGCGTCGGGCTACGTTTCAATCCGCACGGGCGCCAAAGGACCGAATTCCGCCACGGCTACGGCCTGCACCACCAGCGCCCATTCCATAGGCGATTCTTTCCGCATTATTCAACATGGCGATGCCGACGTCATGATCTGCGGAGGTACGGAGGCTGCGGTGACACCCATGGGAATCGGCGGGTTTGCGGCCATGCGCGCGCTCTCCCAACGCAACGACGACCCCGCACATGCCTGCCGGCCGTGGGACAAAGACCGCGACGGTTTTATCGTGGGCGAAGGTGCGGGTATCCTGGTGCTCGAAGAATACGAACACGCCAAGCGCCGCGGCGCGAATATTCTGGCGGAAGTTGCCGGGTATGGGATGTCCGGCGATGCGCATCACATTACTTCTCCATCGGAAGATGGCGATGGAGCCTACCGCGTGATGCGTAACTGCCTGCGTGACGCTGGCATCCAACCGCACCAAATC
>JALYJH010000468.1 GCA_030775415.1 Acidobacteriota bacterium
TTGCGAACGATCTGGTAGAGGAGCGCTCCATCTTCGTCGGTGTAGTTGTAGACCGCTTCGATATCGTGATCCGGCTGCTGCCCGCCTTCCGGCCATAGCCCTAAGCCCTTCAGCGCTTCCACCACCGCGCCTTGATCACATGGCCCATGGCAGTGCACAAGCAACGTCCCGTTCTCTTCGGAGATTGAGAGACTGGGGTTATTGTCTTCATGCCCCGGACAGCACACGACCCAACCCTTACCCGCCTTACGGCACTTCGGCAACGCGTGCGCGATTTGCTCGGCCGTCATCCGCGCGCCTCCAACCATTCCACTTTGAGTGCAGTCGAACAAAATGGACAAACCGCAAACCCGGTGCGCTCGACTTCAGCCGAAGGCGTTTCGAAGCGCTCGCCGCAATGCTCAAGCTGGTATCGCTGGACGCGATATACAGGAACGGTGCAGACGCTCATTGCGCCGCCTTCCTCTCGGCGGCATTCCGAAGAACGATCCGCGCCGAAATCACGACGCCGGCCGTCTCGCCACCGTATTTGTCAACGTCCTGAAGGATGACCTTTGCAGCTTCGAGTTTTGCGGCGTTGTGTTTATCGGCCTGTGCCCAAAATGCGGAGACGGCCTTGACGTCGTTGGCGCGCTGGGCGTGCCGCTGCTGGTTGAAGTGGTTCACGCCGTCACCGTCATGCGCCCCAGCACACGGCGCACCACGCTGGCTGGTATGCGAAGGGTGTAATACTGCCGCACACGCCCTCTTGCTGGATGACCAAGGCGTATCACGCCCGGTTCGTTGAGGAAGAGCTCGCGAACGGTGGCCGGGTGAAGCTTACTAGTGACCGCGATTTCGGCGGCAGTAAAAAGCGGTTCGTCTATTGGGGTTGGTTTTTCTGGTGCTTGTGGTGTCACACCCGAACTTTAAAGCGGATGGACGCACAAAAAACCCAATTAACAGTGGTTATCTAGGTTTTTTGGGTGAGTTTTTTTGTATGTATTTGGCGATTTTTCTGTTGCTCGCTTTGCTTGCTCGACCCGTTTTTAGAATGTTTTCATAAGTATTGATCTTAAGGCCCAAAGTTGGAGCAAATGCGGCTTTCGTTCGAATCCCACGAGCTTTTTCGAGGGCTTCTACGTCCTGGGGAAACCCTTTAGGCCTTCCGCCGTTTATGCTGACAAGTTCCCCCAGCATGTCCTTCTGTCGTCGCTCGTTCCGCTCCTGAGCCTCCTGTGGCGACAGTCCACTAAATCGCGCGTACGTTGATCCGTAGGCGGCTCGACTATCTGCCTTTTTACGGGTCGCGTTGATCAAATCGATAATAGCGCGGAGTTCAATCTCGGTAGTGTGGCCCCACTGTATTAGCGAGAAACCCAGGCGCTTCGCTATCGGCCAGAACTGCTTAGCGTATGAGTCGTTATATTTTGCCTGTTTCACGTCGTTCCCCTTGCACGATTCCCCTAATCCCTCGAAGGAGAGAGAAGCCGCCAGCAGTAGGGGTTACTGCCTTCGCCTGGCCGGGCTAGGCGGCTGCGATCAGATTAACACAAACATTCGGACCATAGAATGGTTTAGTTGGGCCGCACCTGTGCTGGTTCCGGCTTTTTAGCGATCATCCGCTGGTGCAATGGATCGCTGCTCCACACTTTCTGCTGGTGACTCTCGAGGCGTGTCTGCCGATCCTTAATCCACGCCGCGTAGCTTTTCATCGTCACGCTGATGTTGGCGTGCCCCAGCAAGCGGGAAACATCTTCGATCGGCGTTCCGCGCAATAGGTGTTCTACCGCGAAATGATGTCGGAAATTGTGCGGCGTGCGGTGGGAAAGCTTCGCTAGGTCGAGCAGCTTGCGAAGCCGGCTGAACCACTTCGACGCGCGCGTGTGTTTGTTTCCGACGCCGCTCCAAAAGAAGTAGGCTTCGCTATCATGCGGCGCCGCTTGCAGCTTATCGATTACCCACTCCGGAACCACCGTCCACACTTCCGCGCCGTTCTTCAGGCGGTAGGTGAGGATGGTGTTTTCGCGTACGTGCGCCTTCGGCAGACTCATCGTGGTGGAGACATCCATGCCGGTGTAGCGCATGAGATAAACGAAGGCCTCCGTCTGCTTCGCGATCGGTCCGCCCAGCCGGACCTAATCGTCGCGTAAATTCGGCAACACTTCCCAGAGTGCTTCGAGCTCCGCCGCGGTAAAGGGCTCGCGCTGGCCCTTGTCATCCGGCCAGTGCATCGTCTTGAAGAGCCCATCGCCGATATTCTTGGGGGTGAAATCCGCCCGGTTGCAGTACTTCAGGAACGATGTCAGGATTCCTAGATCACGGATCTTAGTCCTGTTCGCGCCGGTCCACGCGGAACACAGGTCCGTTAGATCCGGAAACTTGATTTCGGTCATGAACTGGTAGCGCCGCGGCGGTGCTTCCATGAACTTCTGGAACTTTTCAAGCAGTCGCTCGCTCTTCTTCATGGTGTCGCGCGATTTGGTCGCCTTCAGCTTCGTGAAGTGTGCGATAGCCTCCGTGATCGGCGTGCGCACTTCAACTTCGAGCTTAGGTTCTGGCGACTCAAGGTTGACCAGCAGTTCGTTAGCGCGCGCCCAGTCTCGCACACCGTTTCCAGTGCGGGGATCGATCAGCGCTTGCGGCTTGCGGCGTTTTCCTTGGCCGTCGACGCCTTCAATGTGGACAGGGCAGGGAGGTCTACTCGGGCACTTCCCGCCGGTGCGCTTCTCGTGTTGGACGCACCCGGCGACGTGGCGGCGAAAGATATGAAGCATGGCCCAGATACTATCACAGAAACTTTACCTAAAGTTTACGTGAGATCCGAACCATGCCGCAACTAATTGAAAATAAACAAAATATAATTGGTGGAGGCGGCGGGAGTTGAACCCGCGTCCGAGAAAGTCAATCGCAAAAAGACTACGTGCGTTTCCGGTTCGGTATTTTTCGACCACCCCATGCGGAACCGGCAAGAGGGGGAT
>JALYJH010000469.1 GCA_030775415.1 Acidobacteriota bacterium
CCGCGTTGTGCGCTTTGAGGTAGGCAGTTTGCGCCCAATTCGTTCCGCTGCGCGTGAACACGTAAAGGGCACCCGCACCAGGGCGCTTTTTATCCATCGGTCCATTGATTTCGCGCGCGGAACCTTTTTCATCGTAGGCGCTCACGGCGAGAGTGTTGCCATCGCCGCTAAGACCTACGGCATAGCCGAACAGAATCTGATTATCGGTATTCGAAGGCTTCACGTAGGCCTGCTGGGTCCATGTGGTTCCACGGCGAATAAATAAGTAAGCTGCTCCAGACGATTGAGCAGAATTATCTTCCTGATCGCCATTGATGCCGGTAGCTTTACTGTCTTCCGAGATCGCTCCGGCGGCAAGGGTGTTGCCATCGGCGCTGAGGGCGAGGGAAAAGCCGAATTGATCGCCTTCATCGGCGTGATCGGGGGTACTTTTTTCGCCGGTGTTGGACGCTTTAATATAAGCCTGCTGGGTCCAAGTGGTGCCGGTGCGAGTGAACACGTAAACCGCTCCCGCCTGCGGGATGGATTTATCGGCCTGGTTGCCATTGATGCCCTTAGCGTCGCTGGCCTCGAAGTGCGAGGAGACCGCCAGGGTGTTTCCATCCTGGCTCAACACGACGTGATGGCCGAAGCGATAACTCTGCCCAGGATTGGATGCTTTTATGTAAGCTTGTTGGGTCCAGGCCCCATTCTTCCGCGATAAGACATAAACAGCACCGGATGCGTAGAGGGACGTGTCGTTCTGATTGCCATTGATGCCTTTCGAGGCGCTGCTTTCGTAAGGAGCGCCCACCGCCATCGTCATGCCGTCGCCACTGAGAGCAAGGCCGTGTCCTTCGAGGGCGCCGCCATTGCCGAAGTGATCGTTGGCGTGGGAAGTGGATGCTTTGACGTAGGCCGTCTGCTTCAAGCCGCTCGCAGACGGTTGCGCGCCAGCCGGGACGCTCAAAATAGTTACCGCCAACAGGACCGCAGTCTTCGTTAAAGCCGAAATATGTTTTTTACTCATCTCTTCTCTTTCCCCAGCATCACAGCGAAATGGAATTGGCCTGTGCGGCTTAGCCGTCGAAAGCTATGCCGTCTGCTCAGTTCTCCGGCATTGAGGCCGCCGGAGTTAATGGAGGGCGCTCAGGTTGGTTCATACCATAGCTTGGCGTGCGGTCCGCATCTTCCTGCGGATGTTCTCACATTGCGAAAAATAGTGTCAAGCTGCCGCGCTCGCAAAAGTAGTGCGCCCAGTTTTCGGCGGGGGGTTGTAATTGCTCGTACCTCTTGAAAAATTCCAGCGCGTTACTGTTTAGCTTCTCCCGGCACAGCGCCCATGCCTTGATACGTTTTGCCATTCACCGTGATGCGCGCGATGCGGCCAATGGGCTCGCCGTTTTTGGCTGCGACCATGGTGACCGTCACTTCGTCGCCGGGCTTGAACATCTTGCGGCTCCAGCCGCGCGCCGTCATGTCGGGAGGATTGCTCACCTCTGCCACCCAATGCACGCTGCCGCCTTTGTCATCTTTGACATCGAATTCTAGCAGGCAATGCGGGTTGCTCCAGGTCCATTCGGTAACGGTTCCCGTCACCGTCAGCGCTTTGCCATTATCGTAAATCGCGCTTCCGTGGTGCGCCGACGCCGCTGGAACGAACATGAATCCACCAGCGATCACCAACATGGTGGCAGCTATAAGTTTCACGCCAAACCTCCGCTATTCAATCTAACAGATACCGTCGTCTGCCGCCGCTTGTGAGAGCGAAGCGCGCACGCCTCGCCCTCCACCCGCTTCGGCCAGCTATTTAGCGATGTCCTCTGCCCGACTGTCCGCCACGCGAATTTCGTGCTCCTTCGCCGCGAGAGAACCCGCCGGACCGCGTTTCCGCCGCCGCTCCGCCGCGGAAGCTGTTGCTCCTGGTAAAATTCTGCCCATTCCCGGAGACGTGATCGAAGGCTCGCCCTCCACCAGCGTTGCCGCGAAAGTTACCGCGGTCGACAAACCGAGCGCTTCCGCGGAATCCATGACCAGCGACGAAACCCCGGGGACCACCCCAGTATCCGGCCACGAAGCGTCCGCCATAATATCGCGGCCCAATCCAGAAAGCGCCGCTATAGGGAGGCACTGCGCAGTATCCATTCACGCCGTCATAGCCGGCGATCCAAACGCTTCCCGGAGCGCACAGCGGGGGTGCCGCGTAGGGATCGTAACCCTGTGCACGTCCGTCATAACCCGGAGCGCCATTATAATCAGGAGGTCCGTAGGATGGGCCGGCTTGGGTCGTGTCGTAGCCCGGTCCGTTATCATTTATATATCCTTCGTCATATTGAGTTTGTCCAAAAGCGAAGGCGCCAGCCACGAACATCACCGCGATTATTTTGCTTTTCATTTTATCTTCCTTCCTTACGCTGCTGTAATTGCACGCGAGGCTCCCAAGATAAATAAATGAAACCAAAAGAGATGTATCTTTGTTAATGGCTGAGCTGAACCGGCGCCGGTGCTAATGGGCCGGAAGACCGGGAGATCGCCTTAGCCCCATCATTTTAGCGCCCTAGTGCCTTGAGTATTCACATCCTTGATAGTTAACCTACTTGCAGGCGCTGCACGAGGACCTAATGACCGCACTTGCAGCCGCCGATAGCCAAGCCATGAGAATCGCGTCGATCTTCGGACTAAGTGCTCTCTTCGCTGGCGCGACGTCCATTCAACCGCAGGACTACTACAAGCTGCCCAGTATCGAGCAGATTGGGAGAAACTTGTACCAATCCACGAAAGTGATCGTAGAAACGCGCGGCTGTATTCACCTGCCGGTTGACGATGAAGACGCGCTGTTGAAATATATAGGGCCAGGACAGTATGAAATCCTATGGGAGGACCGCTCCACGTGTGAGGTTCATCGGGTGACGTTAGGGGAAACGCTTCCCATCTAAGCGTCCGGTGGTGCGCTATTCCCCCCTGCTTGACACTGGGTAG
>JALYJH010000470.1 GCA_030775415.1 Acidobacteriota bacterium
GCTTTGGGCCTTGCTTTTCGCGAAGCGAGATCGTGTAGCATGCCTTGCATGAACTTCTCGCCGTCGGTTCCCTGGCCACGATCAAGGGAAGTCAACCCTTCGTCGATGCGGGAACAAAGCTCTTTAAGATGGATCGCGCGCAGGCTGTCTTGTTGTTCCAGTAGACGCAGGGCTTCTCGAACGACCTCGCTGGCGGAATTGTAGCGGCCCGTCCGAACTTTGGCCTGAACTAGCTTCTCAAGTTCAGGCGTAAGCGACACGTTCATCTTCCCCTACCGTACCGTCAATAACAAGGTATGTCAAGGTATGTCATATTGGGTCCGCACGGCGGAGTGAAGGCCGCCCTCGCGTGCTTGCCGCCGCATAATGCGAGAACGATTTCGTCGGCTCCCTCACTCCCCGATGATCTTCACCAGAGCCCGTTTCTTGCGGCAGCCGTCGAATTCGCCATAGAAGATTTGTTCCCACGGCCCGAAATCGAGCTTTCCCTGGGTGACGGCTATCACGACTTCCCGGCCCATGATCTGTCGTTTCATGTGGGCGTCGGCGTTGTCTTCGCCGGTGCGGTTGTGCTGGTACTGGGACGTCGGGGCGTGGGGAGCTAGGGTCTCTAGCCACTTTTCGTAGTCCTGGTGGAGTCCGCTTTCGTCGTCGTTGATGAAAACGGAGGCGGTGATGTGCATCGCGTTGACGAGTGCCAGTCCCTCCTGAACGCCGCTTTCCCGGAGGCATTCAGCTACCTGGCGGGTTATGTTTATGAATCCACGCCGGGTGGGGATTTCGAACCATAATTCCTTGCGGAAGCTCTTCATGCTGCTAGGGTAGCGGATTTGCGCAAGACAGCCGATGGTATGGCTGGGACAGACGGAGGACGTCTCGATACGGGGCTTACATGGGGTCCTGTGGATTTGTTACACTCACCGTTATGCGTATAACCGGAGCTAATGGATGAGGGCCGGGATCGCCGCCGGGGGAATTCTGACCGGGGCCGTTATCGCCCTTACCAGCTGCGCCTCCACGGTACCGCCGAAACAGTTCAGAACCTTTTTCGCGCCGCCCGCGCGGGCCAGGGCCCCGCAGGATAACCGAGTCCTTATTGAGCCGCCGAATGTAAGCGTGGCCTACGCGAATGAATCCCCGCTGGTTACCTCGTCCCTCCCCTCGTTTTCCCGCCCCTCTGATGTCGATTTCCTGATCAAGAAAGCTGACGAGCGTTTTGCTTCGGGAAAACGGGCGTTCCAAGAAGGGCGTACCGCGGATTCGCGTGCGGATTTCGACCGCGTGCTAGAGGTGCTGGTGACGGCCCCGGAGAATCTCCCGGACCGTGCCAGACTGGAGCGGCATATCGATGAACTGATCGAGCGCATCTACCGCTATGATGTCGATCTAGCCGCAAACTCGGACAACGATGAGGAGGTGCGCTTCGAAAAAAGTCCCATTGATGAAATCCTGCAGATGACGTTTCCGATCGACCCCAGCTTGCGCCATAAGGTGCAGGAGCAGATTCGGGTGACGGCATCGCAGCTGCCGCTGGAACAGAACGACGCGGTGGTGAGCTATATCAATTACTTTTCATCGACGCGGGGCAAGAAGATTCTGGCTTATGGACTGCGGCGCTCGGGGCGCTACAAGCCAATGATCGAGAACATCTTGCGCGAAGAAGGCGTGCCGCAGGAATTAATTTTCTTAGCGCAAGCGGAGTCCGGATTCACTCCACGAGCCATGTCACGGGCGCGCTGCGTGGGCGTGTGGCAATTTGCGGCCTTCCGGGGCAAGGAATACGGATTGAACCAGACTGCGGCCACCGATGATCGTATGGACCCGGAGCTGGCTACGCGCGCGGCGGCTCGCCATTTGCACGATCTTTATAATCATTTTGGCGACTGGAACCTGGCCATGGCGGCGTATAATTGCGGGCCGGGGTGCGTCGATCAAGCCATTCAGCGCACTGGCTATGCGGATTTCTGGCAACTGCGGCGGATGAATGTGCTGCCAAGGGAAACCGCTAATTACGTTCCAGCGATCCTGGCGATGACTATCATCAGCAAGAACGCCAAGGATTATGGGTTGGATGATCTGGACCTGGAACGGCCGCTCGAGTACGAAACCATCGAGTTGGTGTCGCCCACGCACCTGTCGCTGATCGCCGACGCGATCGACCGTCCGTTGACGGAATTGAAAGAGTTGAATCCGGCGGTGCTGCGATCGGTAGCTCCGGCCGGTGCAGCGCTGCATGTGCCAAAAGGCACGATGCCGCAGGTGGAGGCTGCGTTCCGGGCGGTGCCTGCGAACCGGCGCGACACTTGGCGGGTTCACAAGCTGGATAGCGACGATACCTTTGCGGGGCTGGCAAAGCGCTATGGTACGACGGCAGCTCTGCTGAGTTCGGCGAATCACGACGAACTGCCGGAAACCGGCTCGCTGGTGGTGATCCCGGCGGCTTATCCGGGCGATCGCATTGCAATGCGCGCGGCGGTTAAGCCTACGGGACATGCGGTTCGATCATTGGGAAAGAAACCTGTGCTGGTGGCGTCCCGGAACAAACCTAAAACACGCGCCGCGGCGCCTTCGGCGAAGGCACCTACTAAGGCTTCGGCCGCAAAGGGCGCGACGGGCCGAGCTGGTTAAGTTTTTGCATCGCTCAACATTCATCAGCCAGACACTTTTCACTTGCCTTCGCTTGAAAAAGCGATATTCTGGGTTCTGATTCTGCAGAAGTGAACTCATTCCGCAAGAGGAGACCCTGGCCATGATAGAGTACCGGCTTTCGCCCGAAGACGATGAACTCGACGATTTTGATGAGGGCGCCGAACTCAGTTTAGACGATGATATGGGAGACTACGGTCTCGACGATGACGATGAGGAACTTGCAGTCCCGGGCTCTATCGCGCGCCCACCTGCGCCAATTGGCGCTGCGGTGGAAACTGCGGTACTCGAGGTTCAGGAAGTTCTACCC
>JALYJH010000471.1 GCA_030775415.1 Acidobacteriota bacterium
ACGACCGGGGAAAACTCAGGCAGGTTCTCCGCCATTTTAACATGACCCAGCCGCATCCCTATCACGGCGTCGCGATGCGCAGAGAATCTCGCCTACCCAGCTTGTTTTTCTCTTCCGCTGCGCATTACTGAATGAAGAAAGCCGCTCGCGGTAGCCGTTGCCCGGTGTTATCATCGGAAACTAGTTGGAAGCAACTGAACCAGTACTATGAAACTCCACACCGTCGCCACCACATTCGCCGTACTAACCACCGCCGCTTTCGCACAAACGCCCGCGCTCCAAATCGGCGCCGTCTACCAGTGCTCTCCTACGCAGGTCCTGAAATTGCTCTCCTGCAACGCCGCTACCTGCGATGTCCAGATCTACGCTGGCGGCCAGCCCGCGCAACGGGCTCAACCCGACCGTCAAAAACTCACCGCCCTGCTCGCCCCCTGCCACGTCCAGACTCCCCAGGAAGCCCAAGCCCTCGCCCGCGCCGCCAACCAGGCCGATCCCAACGGCTTTAAAGTCGGCGACAGCGTGCAGGTTCTCACCGGCTTCGGCTGGACTCCAGGCCGCATCCTCGCCATCGCTGGAAACAATTATCGCGTTCACACGGAAACCGGCGTCGATGTCACCAAAACTTACCCCACCGAGTTGCACCGCACCGGCCCCTTCAACGATCACGACCGCGCCGCCGGACTCTACGATATCCACGATCACGTACAAGTCAACGTCGAAGGTCGCTGGATCGATAGCGAAGTTCTAGTGGCGCAGGGGATGGAATACCAGGTCAAGCTCCCCGGCAATCGCGTCGCGTGGGCCAAGCCTGAGAATCTGCGTTACGTGGGCCCCCAGCAAAAACCCGCTGGCGTCGCCGCCGGTGCCCCGCCCCGCCCCGGACTAGTAAGCTGCGCCGGGAAATTCGAAGGCCGCTATGCCAACAGCGGCACTCTCGGCAACATGACCATCATTTTCCGTTCCGGCAAAGCCACCTTGGCCGATCCCACTGGCGGCGGCGAGGAAGTAGAATGCTGGACCGGAGGCGGCAAGATCTATCTGCATAAGCCGGGCGATCCAGCCAGCCAAGACATGCCGCTCGATATCAATAATGATGGAACTCTCGACACGCCCTTCGGAGAGATCAAAAAGAAAGGCAATTAGAAAGCCAGCGAATCACCAGTCCGAATAAGCATTGCCTTCGAGGCTCTTCAAGTCGGATCCGCTGCGCACGTCATAGATTCCTGGCGCCGTCTGGTCGACGCTCGAAACCGCGTCTTCCATGATCACCCGCCAGGTCTGATTGCTCCCCGTGATCGGATCGAGCGGAACCCCACGCAGATAGCCTTGATCTACCAGATCCTGCAAGGTCTGCGGCGCCTTCTGCTTATCGAAAGTATATTCGTCAATCACCGTCCGCAGAGTAAACAAATTGTTCTTGAGCAGACTCTCCTTAGTCCGCGTCAACGATTTCTGATACATCGGCACCGCGGTAGCCAGCAAAATCGAAATGATCGCCATAACAATGATCAGCTCGATCAGCGTATAACCCCGAAAGAGAGCGACGGAGCCTGATTTAGCCCGTGCCCGCGAACAAATCAGGCTCCGTCCCTTTTTTTCCCCCACGTCAAAACTCCGCATAGTGAATTTCATTGCAAGCCGCGGACTTCATAGCCCTGATAAAAGCCAATGCCTACCCCTGCCCCCCACCACCCGAAAAAGAGGGACGGAGCCTGATTTAGCCTGTGCCCGCCAACAAATCAGGCTCCGTCCCTTTTTTTCCCCCACGCGATCCCCTCCGGATCCGCGTTCATTACCACTCCGCATACGGAGTCCCATCCTTCGCCCGATCCGTACTCTTGCTATAAACATCAAAAATATTCTGCCGTCCCCAGCTCTGAGACTTAGGGTCGTCCTGCATGCTGCGGAATCCCCAATCGCGCGAATTCGTCATCGGATCAATCGGCACCCTCCGCAGAAATTTAATCTTCTTGCCGTTCGCATCCTGCAGCAGCTTCACCCCGTCCACCAGTTGATCCAGCGTCTCCGGATACCCCTCCGTACCCAGCTTCACGTCGATCTTCCCCGCCAGCGCCGCGTCTTTGTAATCGTCAATAGCCTTGCGAATTTCGCGCAGCGCAAACGTCAACTGCCGTTCCTTATCGCGCTGCACCTTGTAGCGCGCCAGCGGCACAGCCATGGTCGTCAACAGCGCCATAATGGTGAACGCTACAATCAGCTCCACCAAGGTCAGCCCGCGCTGATTCTTGCGCCGCATCTATTGAATCCGCACTCCCAGCGCCGGCGGAGCCACCACGCCCAGCGTCTGCGCCTGCGCATCCTTCAGCCCCACTTCTTCCACCGTCAGCGGAGCCTCGCCCGAGCCAATCGCCGTAAACGTCAAGACCGCCAGCGTTCCCGGTCCCGCAACGCCCGGAGCCCCCGGCAGCCGCGAAATGGTAATCGAAGCTTCGCCAGCGTCATTGCGGATGTCCTTCGTCGATGTCGCTCCGCCCCCGCCCTTCGAGAAAATATCTCCCGGAGCAATATCCTCCAGCCGCAGCAGATCCGCATCATATTTAATGCGCAGCGGCGCCACTGACCCTAGATTCACGCCGTTCTCCACCTGCACGTTCACCGTCAGCGTTCCCCCATGAGCCGGCATCGCCGAAGGCTGTACACTCACCTTCACCGGAGTCCCCGCAGAAGTCACCGCCGCCGTCACCCCACCCGGAGTCGGAAACGGCATCAACGGCGCTCGTTGCACTCCATTGGGTGCTGCAATGGGCGCCGCGCTCGCTGGCGCCACCGCAGGTACAGGATTGAAACCCGCGGCAACCGGTGCCGGCGTTCCAGGTTGCAAAATCGACCCCTGCACTTCGCCCGGCTTGGGAGCGTAATTGATCTTCACCACCTGATCCGTTCCCGCGTAAATCCCGCGCAGATTCTCCGCCGAATAATCCGGCGTGCGC
>JALYJH010000472.1 GCA_030775415.1 Acidobacteriota bacterium
ACATTGAGGCGGCTCATCCCCGCCAGACGGAAGAGGCGGTTGCGCAGCTCGGCTTCCTCGACCAGCAGGAAGAGGGTGAAGACCAGAACGATTCCGAGGATCGCCAGCGGACCCAGAAAGGGGCGCGTGATATCGCGGAGATAAGTGAGAGCGCTCCGAGGCGCTTCAATGACCTGGACCGGCAGCGGATTGGCAGGGGTGTTCACTCGCGAAGCGCGTGCGCTCAGTGGCGGGGGCGTTTCTTGAACCGCGTCGAGCTCCTTGCCCAGTTTCTGGACAGTCTGGGCAGCGCGCCCTAAAGCACCCGTGTCGCGCATGCGCAGGGCACGGATCTTGTTATCGATGTTTTCCTGATAGCTGGGCAGATCGGTGGCGACCTGGACCACCTGATTGAAAATGATGTAACTGATGCCGCCCACCGCGGCCATGGAAATCAGAATCACTAGCAAGGCGCCGGCAAAACGCCCAATGTGCAGTTTCTGCAGCAAGCTGACAGCCGGAGTCAAAACCAGCGTGAGAGTGATCGCCAGCGCGAGAGGGATGAGAATTTCGCGGGCCAAATACAACACGGCAATCACGCCAATAACGACGGCAGCGGTGCGAACACCGGAGGAGCGTGGAGGTCGTGTCACCTCATTGTGCGTGCAGTTAGCTGGCCGTTCGGAATAGTAACCGGCAAGTGCTATGGTAGCGTCTGACAAGCAATGACTTATACGTCCGGGATGCTGCCATTCTTCTGCTCCGCCCTGCTACTAGCGGCGGCCGACCAGGGCTGGAAGAACAAGCAATTCCCGGAATGGACGGAGGAGGATGCCAAGGAGCTATTGAAGGATTCGCCGTGGGTAAAGACGGTGGCGGCGACGCCGTTAAAGCCTTCTGGCAGGGATTTGCAAGTTACGTTGCCCATAGGGCGTCGAAAGGATCGCAAGAACGACACGGCCGCTCCTGCTAACGCCTCGGCGCCGATGCTGATCCTGCGCTGGGAAAGCGCGCTGCCGGTGCGGGAGGCGGAACTGAAGGCGCGCGATGTTGCGGCTCCTGCGCTCGCCGACGACGACCACTACCTGATTGCGGTGTACCACATCCCGCGAGGCATGCTGAAGGATGACTCGAAAAGCGTAACCGATAATCTCAAACGCCAGGCCGTGCTCAAACGCGAGGGTAAAAAGGACACGAAGCCATCGAGCGTCGAGATTTTGCTGCGCGATGACGGGCCAGTAGTTTTGTATCTATTCCCGAAAACTGCCGCATTCGACTGGAGAGATCACAAAATCGAATTCGATGCGCAAATGCCTGGTCTCAAATGCGCCCAGGTATTTTCCTTCGACGATATGACTTTCCACGGAAAACTCGAACTCTAGGGTCAGGCTTTGGCCCAATAGCGCTCGCGCGTCTGTACTACCAGACCCTTCTGCTTGGTTGTGAGCTTGAGGTTGCGGAACTCGGAGATTTCGGGGGGCCGGTCGGAGACGAAACCCATGCTGTATTGGCTGCGGAGTTCTTCTTCAATCGACCGGTAGATGTCTTCAATGCCGTGTTTTTTGGAGACTTCCCAGTAAGAAGCTCCGGTCTCTTTGGAGAGACGCTGAAGGATGGAGCGACCGTCGCCACCGTCAAAAGACGAATCGGAAAACAAGATGGAATAAATCAAGGTATCGGCGCGTTGGGCGGCCTCAATAGCGTCCATGAGCGAGGACGTGCTGCCGTTCTCGCCGCCGTCGGAAAGGACAACCATCGCTTTGCGATTCTTCTGATTCTTGAGAATATCGTTCGATGCTTGAACCACGGCGTCGAAAAGCAATGTGCCTCCGCCGTTTTGCAGGCTGAGCTCGCGGCGGGTAGGAGTGTCGACGTAGGGCAAGACTTCCTCCAGAGCCTGGGGTGAGGAGGTCAGCGGCTGGCGCAGTTGGACGGCCATATCGAACTGCATGACGAACAGCTTGTCTTTGCTATCGCGCAGCACCTGATCGAGGAAACGGAAGCTGGCGGTGCGCTCGGATTCGAGCACCTTCTGCTGGCTCATGCTGGTGTCGATCATGAGACCAACAGTTAAGGGAAGTTCAGATTCCTTGGAGAAATAGCGAATGGTCTGCGGGCGGCCATTCTCGCTGAGGAAGAAGTCGTCTTTACTGAGGTCGCGGACGATCTCGTTCTTCCTGGTGCGCACGGTGGCCAGCACGTCCACTACGTTCAGAGACGTGGAAAAAGTTGCCTCACCCTGCCCCAGGGCAAAAGAACTAACGCCTAGAAGGGACCCTGTGGAAAGCAAAAATTGACGCCGTGAACTGCGCATAAGTGGTGGAAATACACCACCACTGTATCGATGTTCACGGAAGCCCAATGGTTCCAACGAACGCGATAGACTGGAACCCAATGGAGAAGATTCACATCTAATCCACTGAAGGCGGTATAACGATATGAAGTTATCAAAAATAGCTATTTTCGCCGCTCTGCTCTCTCCAGGATTGGTTGCCACCGCGTTTGCGCAACATGGTGGCGGAGGACATGGCGGTGGCGGGGGCGGACACGCCGTTGCTCGTAGCGGTGGTGGAGTTTCCGGAGGCGCTTTTCGGGGAGGCAGTGGTGCCGCTGGTTTCCGTGGAGGGAGTACTGGCAGCAACTTTCGCGGAGGTGCCGTGAGTGGATTCCGCGGCGGCTACGCTGGACGCGGTTATTGGTCTGGAGGACGGTGGTATGGCGGAACAGGCGTGTACTTAGGCTTTGGCTATCCGTACTACGGCTATTACGGCTACCCGAATTACGCTTACGGATACGATCCCTACTACTACGGATATGATCCGTATGCTGACGGCGCTTACGCGACAGCACCTCCAGCGCAGAACTACTCTTACGATCAGGGTTACCCACAACAAACTTATCCACAACAGACTTACCCGCAGCAGAATAATCCGCCGCAGAATTACCCGCAACAGGGTCAAGAACAGATT
>JALYJH010000473.1 GCA_030775415.1 Acidobacteriota bacterium
CGTCCGGCTGGGCCGCCAGGATGCTGCTCTGTATTAGCAGCGATGCTTGCTTAGGCACGAATACATGCTGGTCGTCGCTCAAAACTTTCCAACTTTTTTGCGTCAGCGCTCCGTCCGTCGCACGCGCCACGATCATCGTCACCATCCGGTTTTCGAGCGCCGTATACAACTGTCCTTTATCCATGCTGCGCGGAGCCGCCTTCATCGGCAGCTTATACTGCGTCAGCATCGGCATGCCGTCGCTTACTTCTTGAAATTCGCTGGTGATGCCCAGAATCCAGCCGTCCGTGACTTTCGCCGCGTCGCTCAAAGTCGCAACCTTCGCCGCCCGCGGATCGTCCGCGCGAATCACCACCACAAAGGAATCGTCCAGTCCCAGTGGATTCAGCAGCTCCGCCTGCGCCGTACGCTTCATCTCTCCCTGCGCCCGCGCCAACAGCAAGGAGGCATCGCTTCCCGGCTGCTCCTTTAAAATTTGCGTCACAATCGTCCCGGCGTCCGTCGCATACAAATTGATTTCGCCGCTTTGGAACGCCTGGTAGCCCAGCGTGGTTCCGCCCAGGTCCAGCCGCCTCTCCACCTTGCGGCCCAGCCTGTGTTCCAGATGCTGCGCCACAATCTCGCCGAGCACCACTTGTTCAGTCGAGCTCAGCGACCCCAGCACAATGGTCTTCTGTGACTTCCCGCACCCCGCCGCTCCCAGACCAAACAACATCGCCAGCCCCGCCGCGGTGCCCTTGAACGCCCGGTAGTGATTCATGTGGATAGTCTCCAGCATAACTCTAAGCCTCATCCGCACGCGGCGAGTGATCGGCGCGCGGCTGGCACTACCCTGGCTTTGATATCCTTAAAAATTGTCCCCATCTTAGGAGCTCATGTCGTTTCAAATTCGTCCCTCGCGCGAGATCCTGGTCGTTCCGGCCCTCCCCCCGGCCCTCGAGCGCTTACCTGAGCTGGGCCTGAACATTCTGTGGTCCTGGAACCACTCCGTGCGCGCTGTATTCCGCCGCCTGGACCCCGCCGCCTGGAAAGCCTCCAACCATAACCCCGTAGTCATGCTGGGCCGCGTGGAGCAAGCCGCCCTCGAACGCGCCGCCGCTGATTCCCGCTATCTTACCCTCTATAAGCGCGCCTGCGATATCCTCGATACCTATCTGGCCGCCACTCCTTCCCCTTCCTCGCTCATCGCCTATTTTTCCATGGAGTACGGACTCCTCGATTGCCTCCCCATTTACTCCGGCGGCCTCGGCGTCCTCTCCGGTGACCATCTCAAAGCCTCCAGCGATGCCCTTCTGCCGCTGGTTGGAGTCGGCCTGCTTTACCAAAACGGCTTCCTGCAACAGAAACTGGACCCCGACGGCTGGCAGCAGGAGGGCGCCCCGGTTAATGATTTCTACTCCCTGCCCATCACGCCCGTCATGCGCCCCCAGGGTGGTGGAGAGCTCCTGGTCAGCATTGACCTCAACGGCTCCGCAGTCTTACTGAAAGTCTGGTCGATCCAGGTCGGCCGCGTGCAACTCTTCCTGCTCGACAGCAACATCCCGCAAAACCCTGCCGAAGAGCATCGCGAAATCACCAACCAACTCTACGGCGGCGACGATCTCAAACGCATTCGCCAGGAAATCGTTCTCGGCATCGGTGGTCTGCGCGCCCTCAAAGCCCTGGGACTGAATCCCACCGTTTATCACATGAACGAAGGCCACTCCGCCTTCCTGGCCATTGAGCGCATCCGCGTCCTCATGGCGGATCACGGCCTGAATTTCGAGGAAGCCCTCTACGCCTCGCGCTGCAACAACGTTTTCACAACCCACACTTCCGTCCCCGCTGGCATCGACCGCTTCGACGCCGGCCTGGTCCGCGAGCACTTTGCTCTTTATTGCGAGAACGCCGGTATCGATCTGGATGCCTTCCTGGCTCTCGGCCGTGCCGCCGGGGCCGATCCCAGTGAGCCCTTTTCGATGGCCGTTCTCGCCATGCAGACCGCGTCTTTCCGCAACGCCGTCAGCCGCCTGCATCGCCAGGTTTCCCAGGAGATGTGGGATTACCTGTGGCCCAGCTTGCCCGTATGGGAGGTCCCCATTGCAGCCATCACCAACGGCGTGCACCTCACCTCCTGGATCTACGGCGACCTTGCCAGCATCTACGATCAGCACCTCCAGCCCGACTGGCGTGTGGCCCATAACGATCCCGAACTCTGGCGCCAGACCGCGGAAATCCCGGCTAGCGAATTGTGGGAAGCCCATCGCCGCCGGAAACGCCGCATGGTGGCCTTCGTTCGCCAGCGCGCCGTCGCCAGCGCCCTCGCTCGCAACGCGCCCGCCCCGGTGGTCGCGCGCGCCAGCGAGATGCTCGACCCCGCCGTCCTCACCATCGGCTTCGCACGCCGCTTCGCTACCTATAAGCGAGCCACCCTGGTCTTCCGCGATCTCCCGCGCCTGAAGAAAATCTTGACCAACGCGGCGATGCCCGTGCAGATCGTCATCGCCGGCAAAGCTCACCCGAAAGACATCCCCGGTAAAACATTAATTCGCGAAATTGTCCAACTTTCCCGCGATCCGGAACTTTCAGGAAAAGTAGTGTTTGTCGAGGACTATGGCATCGAAGTCGCCTCTGAAATGGTGCAGGGGGTCGACCTGTGGCTGAACACCCCGCGCCGCGGCGAAGAAGCCTGCGGCACCAGCGGCATGAAAGCCGGCATCAACGGCGTCCTCAGCCTGAGCATTCTCGACGGCTGGTTCGACGAAGCCGCCGAAGATTCCGGCGGCTGGGCCATCGGCAACCGCGAGCCTTATTCGCCCGATCGCGACGATGCCCACGCCGCCGCCATCTACTCCCTGCTCGAAAACGAAATCGTCCCCATGTATTATCAGGCTCGCGATGAAGACGTCCCTACCGAGTGGATGAATCGCGTGAAGCAGTGCATCCGTCACGTCAGCGCGCATTACAAT
>JALYJH010000474.1 GCA_030775415.1 Acidobacteriota bacterium
GTGCTATAGTGCCGATCGACCAGGCAAATGCGGCAATGTGAAAACACTCGAGGATCGGGAACACCCATTCGGAACTGTTAATAGCATCGGATACCGCCTTCGCCTGAACAAACATTACAGTGTTTTCCTTTGGAGGCTGCGAGCACGACGCTAACTATCCCTGCATCCTCAAATCCGTTAGCCCTCTCGAAAGGAGCGTTGAGCTTTAGAATAGCTGGAATCCGTTTTTGCGGACATCCCGTTTTGCGGTCAACATGCCCTGGAGCCGTACCCGCGATCGCCACCTGCGGAGGAGGGCCGGCCGGCGTGGTGCAGAGACGGCGTGGAGGGGGTTTCTGCCGGGTGCGGGATGCCGTCAAGCGCGGTATCGCTGCGCCTGTCTGTGCGCTCCCTCGAAAGCTCCCGGTCGGAGGACGACTTATGCAGGCGCTGCGTGATCTCCTGGCTGGCCTTCTTCAGCATCGCAATCCAGCCAGCCGGGTCCCGGTGACCCGGTCTCAAAACATTCTCCTCAATACATAAAGCAGCCCTGACGATGCCTTTAGCGTCGAAAACAGGGGCGGCAATCGAGAAAGGGTCCAGTGCAAAACGTCTCTCGCGAACGGCGTACCCGCGCTCGCGGATTTGCTCAAGTTCGGCCATTTCGCCCTCCGTTGCACGGGACGGCTGCTTTTCAGGTCCGCTGCATGATTCCGCGCACGCTCTGCCCGAATGGGCGAGGTTCTTCGGACGGGAATACGCCAGGAGCACTTTGCCAGGAGCACTGGATTTGAGCGAATACTCAAATCCGATGCCACCCTCCTCGCCACGAGTGCGCGGCTCCGGCGCCGTATTTTCCGTTGCCGTGGATGCGAAGGCAGATCCGTCCAAAGAGTCAATCGCGACGAGGCGCTTCCCCGCTGGAAACCCCAGGACCACCATGAGACGAATCGACTTAGCTAACTCGTAAAGGACCGGTTTTGCCAGTGCAACTACGTCCACTTCCAGAAGGGCGTGGCGCGCCAGTGGAAGGACGTCCAGTCCAATACTGTAACGCCCGGTCGACCGGTTCCGTACCGCGAAACCTTCCCGTTCCAGTCTTTTCAGGATGTAAGTGCAGGTACTCTTGGGGATCTCGAGCCCCCGGCTGATCTCAGCGTGCGTCAGGCCTCCACGCTTCCGTCCAATCATCCGCATTACTTCAAGCCCACGTTCTAGTGAGTTCGTCGCGGGCTTCGTGTCCCGCTCAGGGGACTTAAGATTCAGTAATTTGAGAGCCGGCATTTCCATTCCCTTCGTGCCGGTTCCGACATGACGACTTCCTATCGATAGCATTCTAAACAGTTTCCCCACATGCAAATGAATGTCTTATTGATAGTATCCGCCCGCATTACCTTAAAAACAGGTAAACAGGTTGCGTTTACGGTGAACAGTTAACAGGCTGCCCGGGAAAACCGGTTACTCCCCTGCCATATCGCATACTCGCCTAGTGGGCTGAAGGCAAGTCCGTCAGCCGGGCTGGCTGGGCTGTCGATTCTCTTATTGATTCAGCAGCGGAATATCTTTGACTGGGGGTGGGGCACGCCGGGTAGATAAATATGCGTGGATGTCACTCAGTTCCGCGTCGGAAAGCACATTTGGCGCGAAGGCCGGCATCGTACCTGCCGGGCGGCGCACGTAGGCCATGAATGCCGCGAGCGGTAGCGGCCTCACCCCAATGCGCGGCGCGGCGCCCCCTTGGCCTTCGTGGCCGTGGCACGACGAACAAATGACGCGTTCGAAGGCCTTCTTTCCCTTTTCAGCATCGCCCGTCGACTGCGCTGGCGCGAGCACCGCAAAACACGCGGTAAGGATCAACGATATTGCTAGTCTTTTCATTGCGCTCCTAGCGTCCTTGGGTGACCACGTCAATCAGATACGGACGGCCGCTCTTCACCACTTCAATACCGCGTTTGATCGCGGGGCCAAGCTGCGCCGGATCCTCCACCGGGCCAAAGGATTCCATTCCAAAGCTGGATGCGAGCTTCGCGTAATCGATGTTGGGATCGGTAAGGGTAGTGCCGATGCGGCACTCCTCGAAGCCGCGGTTGTGCAGGCCAGCCATGTGTTGCAGCCCCATAATCTCCTGGTGATACGCGCGATTGTTGTGCATCATGATGAGCATGGGGATGCGATGATGTGCCGCGGTCCACAGCGCCCCCGGACCGTACATCAGATCGCCATCGGCCTGAATAGAGACCGTGAGGCGGTTGTATTTTTTATTGGCCAGTGCAGCGCCCACCGACGCGCCCGCCAGATAGCCCATGCCCTCGGCGCCCGCGCCGCCGATGTAATGGTAATGCTTTTTCATATCCCACAAACGCTGCGGCCAGTTGCTGACAAAAAAGCCGTCGGCGACCATGGACCAGTCTTCGTCCTTTATCTGGTTATACAGCTCCATGGACAAGCGGGCCGTGCTGATCGGGCTTGCATCCCAGCCGTAGCTTGCCGCCACGCGCTGCTGTTCCAGGGCGGCCTTTGAGGCGTCGGCGAGTTTGGCTCCGCGCGCCGCATACGCGCGCTTCTTGTCGTCGGTAATCTCGCGCTTTACGGCCTCGATGAGCAACGGCAGCGTCGCTTCGGAATCCCCCGGAATGGAAATATCGGACTCAGTGGCGCGGAAGAAGTTCTGATAATTGCTCTTGAAGAACAGATCGGTCGCGGTAATGCTCACTAGCTTGGCTCCCGGCTTGAGCAGGGAGCGCGACTCCGCCTTATCTCTCCCGCCGATCGCATGCACCACGCCGTAGAGATCCCAAGCCTCTAGGCCCACCACCAGATCGGCTTCGCCAATCGCCGCGCGCTGCCGCTGGCTCTGATTCAGCGGGTGCCGGTTGGGAAAATTCATTCTGCGTTTCTGGTCGATCACGGCGCACTGCAAGAGTTCCGCCAGTTCCACCAGTAAATTTATCCCGTTGGGCGT
>JALYJH010000475.1 GCA_030775415.1 Acidobacteriota bacterium
GGGTATCGCTGCGATCCTGCTCACGAACGTGATGAGTGAACAGGCCACCGATGAGAGGGAGCGACGATAATCCCGCGATACCTGTGGGCGTTTCGGAATCGTTAGTGGTCACCAGACCCGCTACCACCGCCCACTCGCCGTCTTTCAAGCGGACCTTGCCTTGATACTGCTGGCTGTTCATGATGGGTATTCCGTCGACGCTGGCGCTGCCCAGGGACTTGAACTCGGCATCCACGTCCAGCGTGACTTCCATATTCTCGTGGATAGTTGGAGTGATTTTTAAGATCAGTCCGAGATCCACGAAATTGATTGTAGGCGTATAGCCGGCGGTGTTCTGGCTAGAGGTGGTCCCGGAGAAGCTGCTGGTAATGATGGGATAGCGGTCGCCCACATGCAGCGATGATGCCTGGCCATCGAGGGCGACGATCTGCGAGCTCAAAAGGGAGTCGGCGGAGGATTTGCTGAGCGTCGCGAAGGCCTGAGCGTTGGCGATGCCCAAGCCTATGAGTGTCGATCCACCGCCGAAAGTAGCGAACCCGCCCGTGACTGCCGCAGGAATGTTCCGGAAGGATTTGCCGAAATCAACTATGGCGGAGGAGTTGGGCAACTGCAGGCCATAGCTCAGATTGGAATTTCTGCCGACGGAAACAAATTCGACGTCGACTTCAATCTGTGCCCTGCCCCGCGAAAGATCCGCAAACATCTGGCGCGCCGCCAAGCCTTTCGGAACGATGTCGCGAAAATATACCACGCGCTTTGCCGCGTCGAGGCTTATGCGCCGGATCTCCAAGGTCTGCTGCACCGCAGTGGCGATTTCCTGGGCTTCCTGGGCTGATAATCGTTCCGGAATCGGGGCGGCGATGGCTATGACGGGCATCAGTTCAGTGCGCTTTTGAGCGGTGTCGCGCCCGACCATGGCGAGGTGTCCTCCTAACGGAATGAGGAAGGAATCAGTGGCGGCTTCAATGGTGCGCAACGCTTCCGCCGCGGTGGCGTCGGTAATGTGCAGCGTGACGGAGGGAGACGCTAGAACATAGGCGTTATCGAACACTACTTGAATCCCATAGGCGTTGGCGACCTTCTCAAACAAGGCTTGCGCGGGACCTTGCAGATCGAAGCTGTGACGGCCCGGAGCCGGGAGAAGAACGGGGGGCGGTGCAGCGGCCAATTCCGTATTTTCGACCACGCCCTCGGCTTTAAGTTGGGCTTCGACGGTTTCGATGGCCGGGTCCATGGCAGCCGCCACGGGCACGGCCGGGCGGGAGAGGGCCGACACCGCCTGGAGAGCCGCCCGCTTGCGCGCGTAAATGGAATTAGTGGGCTCGAGCTCGGCGGCCCGGGAATAGAACAGCAGTGCCTGCAAGCTGTCCCCTGCCTTCATGGCCTTCTCGCCCGCCTCAAACATATAGGCAGCGGATTCCGAGGCCCGGCAGGCCACTGCCACGACCATCGCAAAGAACAGGAGGCGGATACACTTCACCATTGCGGTCTAGAACCTAACCAGTTTAGACGATCAGAGCGGGCGGAGCGTGTAACCGGTTCCATTAATCTCTTTTGGATTTCCAACCGATACTCAGTTGGAGAGGAATTTCCTTGTTATGGCTACGTTTGCGCCTATCCGAACGGCCTTCAGTCCCGCGGTCCCACAGAATTTCGCGCAATTGGGGATTTCCGAGAACCTGGTGATGGATTTGATGCTTCGCCGCATGGTGATCGAGGGCAATTGCACGCTGGCCAGCCTGAGTAACTCGCTGCGCCTGGCGGTTCCTCTTGTCGACGCAACCTTTAAGCACATGCGCCAGCAGCAGTTGGTGGAAGTGAAGGGAATGTCGGGTAACGACTACAATTTCACACTGTCAGCCGCGGGAAAGCAGATGGCTAGCGAGCGTTTTCAAGTATCGCAGTACGCGGGCGCCTGCCCGGTTTCGATTAAAGACTATGGCGCTGCGGTAAGGGCGCAAGCGGCCAAGGTGCACGTCGACCGGCAGACGCTGCGCAACGCGTTTTCGGACCTGATCGTGTCGGACCACATGCTGGACCAACTGGGTCCCGCGATCATTTCGCAAACGTCGATATTCGTTTACGGGCCCACGGGGAACGGCAAAACCAGTCTTGCGGAGCGCATGCTTCGGGTGTATAAAGACGCGATTTTGATCCCTTACGCGGTAGAAGTCGACAATCAGATCATCAGTCTTTTCGACCCGGTGGTGCATCAGCCACTGGATAACGATGAGACGGACATCGACCCGCGCTGGGTGGTTTGTAAGCGGCCCTGCATCCTGGTGGGTGGCGAATTGGTCCCCAGCATGCTGGAACTGCGGCTGGATGAATCTTCGAGTATCTACGCGGCGCCGCTACAGATGAAGGCTAATAACGGCATTCTTCTGATCGATGACTTTGGACGCCAATTGATGTCGCCCCGGGATTTGCTGAACCGCTGGATCGTGCCGCTGGACCGGCGCGTGGATTACCTCACGCTGCGCTACGGCGTGAAGTTCCAGATTCCGTTCGAAACCATGGTGGTGTTTTCAACCAACCTCGAACCCTCGGATCTGGCCGACGAAGCTTTCCTGCGCCGTATTCAGAACAAGATCCTGGTAGAGGCAGTGGATGCCGATTCCTTCGATCAGATCTTTGAACGGGTAGTGAAAGCCCGCCACATTGCCGCCGAGCCGGATAGCGCGGAATACTTGCGCAAACTGTGCCTGCGCCAGGGACGCACGGAACTGCGCGCTTGCTATCCATCCGATATCTGTACCATCCTTACGTCGATCGGGCGGTATGAGGGACGCGGACCGGTGATGTCGAAGTCGGAACTTGAACGCGCGACAGCGTTGTATTTCGCAAAGGGTTAAGGCTGCGGCTGCGCCCCCAACGGACGATCGACGGGTTCACCGGCCGTGGGTCCCGGTTGGGCTGACGCGACGCCG
>JALYJH010000476.1 GCA_030775415.1 Acidobacteriota bacterium
ATCATATGTCGTCCATCCGGAGAAAGATCCGAGCGATCCGCGAAGATCCGGCCCTTAAACCACGGACCGGGCTTGAATTTATCGTTCGTCCGATCCCAGAGGATCATTCGAACCATCTTGGTGGGGCCTCGCCGGAAGACAACACCCACCGGCGCCTCGGACGCCAGCAACACGTCCAGCCGCGGAGGCCGAGTCTTTTTGCTGACTGTGGTTGCCACAAGATCGCGGCGGACTCGCTTACCTAAAGTTAAACGCCGCCCAAACAATCACAGCCACCGTCGTAGGCAGCGTGACCTCCAGCCAGTTCTTCCGCAAAAACCGCAGCACTGGCGCAACCCTGCTCTCCGCCGCGACCACCGCCTCCGCCTCCGCCCTGGGTGTCAACGAATTCGCCAGCCGGCTCCGCAGGCTCGATGGCAGCCCGTTGAGCGCCTTCACAATTTCCTCGCGCCCGCGCCGGTCCGCAATCAAAATCGTCGCCGAATTAAAGCTGTTGGTTGATTCTTCCAGTTCCTTGCGCAGCCCGTCTGGAATCTCCGCCACCGAACGGTACACCTGCGTGCCCCCGCTTTTCGCGATGAAGATGGTGGATGTCTTAACCGTCACCCGGTGCATTCGCCCCTCAACTCAATTCTCGACGATCGCAGCCTTCGGTGTACGCTCGATCGTTCCAACCCGCTTCGGAATCGCCGCCGCCTCGGTCACCGCGTGGCTCATCGTCACTTCAATGAATCCCAGCGCGGCCTTCGAGAGAGCCTTGTCCTTCCTATAGATTAATCCAATCTGCCGCACCATAGGCTCCGGCCCCAAGGACCGCGCCGCCAGCCGCCCCGCCGCCACTTCCTCATGCGTGTGCGATCCCGCCACGAACGCCACGCCCAGCTCCGCCATCGCGAAGCGCTTCAGCATTTCCGTCGAATCGAGTTCCATCGAAATGCTCACTTGATCTTCGACAGGCTCCAGCCAGGCATTCAGCCGGTTGCGTGTTTGACCCGCTTTAGGCAACAGCAATTGCAGGCCCGCCAGATCCTGTGGAAGAATCGCTTCTTTGAGCGCCAGCGGATGCCCCGGTGGGAACAGCGCCTTGATTTCATCGGCGTGAATCTTCGCCACCTGCAGGCGCTTCTCCGTCACTGGTAATTGCGTGATGCCGAAATCCGCCTGATTATCGACAACCGCCTCCACCACCCGCGTTCCGTAAGCCCGGTCCACCAGAATCTGCACGTTGGGAAAACGCTTTTTGTATTCCGAAAACACTCGCGGCAGGACGTAGATGCAGGTAGCCTCGTTGGCCGCAATCACCAGCTCCCCGCGCGGCACCCGTTCCAATTCGTTGATCGAGTCCTGAGCCCGCCGCCGCAAATCCAGAATTTGCTCGGCGTACTGCGCGAAGATTTCCCCCGCCGGCGTCAGCGCGATTTTTGTCCCCAGCCGCGCGAAGAGCGGAGCGTTCATTTCCTGCTCCAGTTGCCGCACCTGCGCGCTTACCGCCGGCTGCGTCCGGTAACAGGATTGCGCCGCCTTTGAGAAACTTTTTAGGCGGACAATTTCGAGAAAAGTGTGGAGCTGATCGAGATCCATCTGTCGACTGACTTACGTGAAACTCCAGTATCTCACCGGGGCCACTCACGCTGCTAGGATTAAGCGATGGTACCACGAGCGCCGTCCTATTCCATACCATCTCCTTCGTGGTTATTTGCGTTGTTATATATGTTGTTATATATGTTGACAGCGGCGCTCCTGCTTAGCTTTTTCGCGGCTAGCGCCCGTGCCGAATCGCCAGCCGATCGCGTCCTGCTGGTAGTCAATGATAATTCTTCATTGTCGCGCTCCATTGCCGATTACTACGCCCGCCGCCGCAACATCTCCGCCAAAAACATTTGCCATATCAAGGCCCCTAATGTCGAGGAAATTTCGCGTAGCGAATTTGACCACCAGATCGCGCGCCCCCTCGCCGATTTCCTGCGCAAATCAGGATTAGAAGAAAGCATCTATTACATCGTCACCACCGCCGGCGTCCCCCTTAAGATTGGCGGCACCGCCGAGATCCCCGGCAGTGCCGCCTCGGTCGATAGCGAACTCACGCTGCTCTATTCTGACCTCCACTCCGGCAAGCCGCATGTCCTCGACGGCGCAGTCCCCAATCCTTTTTTCGGACGCCGCGAGCAAGCTTTTTCGCATCCCGAATTTCCCATGTATTTAGTCACCCGCCTCGCTGCCTATGACTTTGATGGAGTCAAAGGCATCATTGACCGCGCGCTCGCCGCCACTAACCGCGGCAAATTTGTTCTGGACCTCAGCGATCCAGACGACCGCGAAGGCAACAACTGGCTGCGTGATGCCGCCGTTCAGCTCCCCAAAGACCGCGTCGTGCTCGAGGACACCAGCGCGCCCATCTGGGATCAGAGCGACGTCATCGGCTACGCCAGCTGGGGTTCAAACGACGCCAATCACCACCGCCGCTTCCCCGGCTTTCACTGGCTGCCCGGCGGCATCGTCACCGAGTATGTATCGACGGACGGCCGCACCTTTGAGAAGCCGCCCGATAAATGGAATCCCAGCCGCGCCTGGACCGACCCCTCTACCTGGTTCGCCGGCTCGCCGCAATCCCTGCTCGCCGATTATCTTTTGGAAGGCGCCACCGGCGGCTCCGGCCACGTCTATGAACCCTATCTGCCCATGACGCCGCGCCCTAACCTGCTTTTCCCCGCCTACTACAGCGGCCGCAATCTCGCGGAAAGTTTCTATCTGTCGATCCCCGCGGTGAGCTGGCAGAACATCGTCGTCGGCGATCCGCTAAGCTCGTTAGGAAGTCCCAGTGGCAAGTAGCGCGGGACTCCGCTCGCTAGATGCACCTGTGTCCGACTGGCCTTCTAAGTGCTCGCTAATGGAAACCCATGAGTGAATTGGATTCGACCGACCGCGG
>JALYJH010000477.1 GCA_030775415.1 Acidobacteriota bacterium
GGCTGGTACTGCATCCAATATTCGCGCGCGCCCAACTGCGTCACATGCCGGTTCAACTGCTGCGCGTGGCGAGCCAGCGCGGCTTCCCGCGCCGGCGCATCCGCGGCCGCCTCCGCATCCAGATATGCCGCCAAGGGAACTTTGGCATCGACAGCCAGGGTGCGGCCGCCGGGCAGGCGCACGAGCATGTCCGGACGCTGCGCCGCGCCCGCTTCCTGTTCGTAAAAATCGCAGTAGGGAACCATCCCCGCCAGTTCCGCCACGCGGCGCAGTGTGAGTTCCCCCCAGCGCCCCCGTGCGTTGGGGACGCGCAGAGCCTGCGACAGCGCCACCGTTTCCTTGCTCAACGCGCCCAATTGCTGCTCGATCCCGCCCATCATGTGCTGGCGCTGGGCCTCGGTCTCGCGGATGTGAGCTTCCATGCGTGCCAGGGTTTCGGCAATGGGACGGGTCGATTCAGCCGCCTCCCGCGCCGCCACCGTCGCGGAGCGCGCGCGGATCCATACTACCGCCAGTGCCGCGGCCAGCACCGCCCCCAAGGCGAGCGCCACAACAATTCCGGCCGCAAATGTTCCAGCCGTGATCGGCATCTTCCATCAGTGTGGCACAGATGCCGAACTCTCTCTAGCGATAGCCTACCAGAGAAAAGGGGAGCGGTGAAATTTCACCGCTGATCTAGTAGCCCGTCAGAACAGGGTCGAGAAGACCGCGAATCGTCGGAGGAGAAATCCGCCCCCTTTAGCCTTTTGGACGCAGCAGCGCGCGCAAAGTTTCAAAAGGTCGGCTGGAGAAAAATCACTTCGCGAACGCCCTGCGCCAGCGCCGCTTCTTTGGTGCAGATCCAATACTCCGGCTGCCAGTGTTCTTCGCGATCATACGGGGGCCGGTACACATAGAAGTCCGCACTTCGCCGGCTGATTCGCGGCTCGACGCGTGTTTCCTTTCCCAGATAGCGAGCTTCCTGCAGCGCTTCTTCGTAGCTTTCAAAGGGACCGTCAATATAATCCCGATTATTGATAATGTGCCATTTCATACAGGCTTACGGAGGCCGCGCCTCCTGTCTACCTCTTAGATGATCGGAATCGCAAAACGGTTGCAACTGGGACTACGAATGTTGCGCCTTCTTTTTGGGCTTGACCCCACGCCCTCAAGAGTTTACCGCCCTACTTTTGGCGATGCCTCTTTCAGAATACCGCTTCCGCGGTAATTCCGCAGTTACATTTTGAAACTCGCCCTTGTTCCTTCCTAGTACTCTCCAGGCTGATCAGGCGTGCGCGGACTTCGTCTTCCCTGCTTTGGTTTTCGCCAGCACGCGCTCTAGCTTCGGCGTCATGCGTTCCATCACGCTGCGGCAGCTGGGTGAACCGCACGCGCACGAAGTTCTATCGCCGACATACTCGAAGTTGTAATCGACCGTGAGTTCTTCGCCGGGTTTGATCGCGCGCAGACTCATGTAGATGATGTGGCCCTTCATGATGCGCGCAACGACGTTGGGCTCGCAGCTATGGTTGATGATTTCGGCACCGCTACCGCCAAAGGCGCCGTCGAGCGTCCAATATCTGTTCAGCGTAAACAGATAGGTGTACTCGCCCTCCCCGCGCTTTTTGGTCTCGCGCCGGTTGAGGCGCTCGCCCGTGTATTCAATCACCTTACGGTTGGCGGGAATACGCTCCTCGGCGTACACGCCGAAGCGATGAATCTTCGATTTGCGAATGGCTAGTTTGTAGCTCGCGTACTGGGGATTAATGCGGGGACGGCGAACAGGCGTATCCATGCTGGCGTGGGTGTTACTTGCATTGTAGCGAACGAAGGTGGGTTACTGCGCCGGCGGCGGCAGTCGTAAGTTAAGATTACGCGCTTGATTCAGCTCCCGTGTGGTTCTGCGATCCACTTCCGCTAGAGGCACGAGGTGGTTTTGATCGTCCGCGTCCAAGTAATGCAGGTCGTTGCCCTGCACCCACACCGCGGCCGCGTCGTAATGCAAGCCGTTCTTGAGCGCAATGACATAGAACGCCGGCAATGCATTGCTGTCGGCGGCCTTGAAGCTTTGAATGGAAGAGTGAATGGGCTCGGGAGGCGGCAATACAACCGGCGGCGCTTCGAAGACGATGTTGTTGACCACGGGAGCCGGTTCCGCATACGCAGGTATATAGCCACCGTAGCCGTATCCGCCCCAGTACCAGGGCCCGCTCGGAATGCGATGATTTCGCGCAGGCGGCACGCGCGGCGCTACCGTCGCTTGCAGCGGCGGAAGCGGGGAACCCAATGCCGCCGGGAAGTGGCGATCCTGCGCCAGGGCGGCGCTGGCTAGCAGCAACACGGCGGTGAGCACGACGTTGAACACGGCGTTGATCCCTGCACAGATATAATAGCTCCTTTAATGGCCACTGCTAGCGACACTCCTTCAGCGTCCGCAAGGACAAACCCGGTAGCTCCCGATAGCCGGCGCTTCCTGCCGCTGCTACTGCTTCTGTTCGCAGGTAGCGGATGCTCGGCGTTGATCTACGAAATCGTCTGGTACCAATTACTGCAGTTGGCGATTGGGTCGACGTCCGTCTCGCTGGGGATTTTGCTGGCCACTTTCATGGGCGGCTTGTGCATTGGCAGCCTGGGGCTGCCGCGTCTCCGCGGAAATTTCGCCCAGCAGCATCCGCTGCGGGTGTACGCGTGGCTTGAAGTCGGAATCGCCGTATGCGGCGTGCTGGTGCTGGCGGGCATTCCGCTCGTGAGCGGTGTCTATTTTGCGGGCGCCTCCAGCGGACTCGCCGGAATGCTGTTGCGCGGACTGGTCGCGGCCGTGTGCATGCTCGTGCCCACCGCGCTGATGGGCGCGTCTCTTCCCGCCATCGTACGTTGGGTGGAATCCACTCCGCGCGGCGTCGAGTGGTGGGGATTGCTGTACGGCGGCAACACCGTCGGAG
>JALYJH010000478.1 GCA_030775415.1 Acidobacteriota bacterium
GTGTAACGGGTATTGCTGGTCGTCCCACGCAAAGTCCATACGACACCCTCTGTGACCGGCTCCGTATTGCCTTCCCACACGGTCAGCCGGTGGGCCATCGGCAGGCTTTCACCCACAACTGTGTCGATTCGGTCAATTCGCCAAATTCCCGAGGAACCGGATGCAAAGCTAACACGTAGTGGAGGGGGCATGTTTATTTCAAAATTTGGAAGTTCAATTCCGCCAGGTCCGAGAAGAGGCGAAGATAGGAAAGGTCAGATGGGTTTCCTGGGCGTCGGCCGAGACGCGGGCGTATCCGGTTTTCATGCTGCAAAAACCAAAAACACGAGCATATAAAGCACCATATCTTTTGCAGCATATTTTTGCAACTTTTTTTTGCGGGTCCCAGGACGTTTTCGGGTGCCGTACAGCTGCGGTGCTAAAACAAAGGTGATCGCCGCGGCCTTCCATCGGACCGCAGCGAGTCTGGACATGGCCGGATACGCAACATGAACTCATGCGGCACTACACGCTGAGTGAGTCCCATCTCCCGATCGCCCGCCAGCACCGCGGCCAACCGATCGGGATTCGCCGTCCAGCTTTGCTACATGCGCTATCCCGGCTAGGTGCTGGGTACCGCCGAAGCGCCGTTTCCGCCGCTGCTGCTGTCCCTCAACGTCATCGAGAGGGGCCGTCACGCGGGCGACTCGCCTTCACACCTGGCTGACCGAGTCCCTGAGCGATGCCCATCGACGCCAACTGGACCCGGCGCCTGCGCGCTCTGCACCAGGCATTCCGGTAAGCAAACCGGTATACTCGGCAGGGAAAATAGGGCGCTGCGTCCCGGCTAAACCTTAGGGAGGGAGCTACATGAAGAGGAACTTTTTCGCTAGCTTATCGGTGGTCGCGGTGGCTGGACTTTGCCTGGTGATGGCGCGACCCGGCCTGCGGGCGCAGGAGAAAGTCGCGGGAGCTAAGCCCGAAATGTCGGCGACGGAGTTTGCGCGCATCTTCAAAGAAAACAATAACTGGGGACGCTGGGGCAAGGACGACATGCTCGGCATCATAAACCTCATCACCGACGCCAAGAGAAAGCAGGCGGCCGCCTTGGTGAAAAGCGGCATCACGGTTTCGCTGTCCCATGACTTAATGACGGAAGGCGCGGCTGACAATGGCGCGGGAAGCTTTAAGCGGGACCTCGCGCCAAATTTCCAGGTTGATACTTATTTCTTCCGCTACCATGGCGGATTTGTGACGCATCAGGACGCGCTCTGTCACATGTTCTTTGAGAACCAGATCTATAATGGCAAGCCGCTGAATACGAAAGACTGCATCCCTGGTATTGACAATCTCAAAAACGGAATTGTGACGCGCGCTGTTCTGGTTGATATTCCGCGGTTAAAGGGAGTTCCCTACCTGGAGCCTGGCACCCGCATCTATTCCACGGATATTGAGGCGTGGGAGAAGATGGCGGGCGTGAAAATCTCATCGGGCGACGCGATCATCCTGCGCACCGGCAGGTGGGACCGGCGCACAAAAATGGGCCCGGAAAGAGTGCTTGGAAATTCAGCCGGCTTTGATGTGTCCGTTGCTCCCTGGCTGCGCAAGCGCGATGTGGCCTTAATCGGAGCCGACGTTTCGGTAGAAGCGCAGTTGACGCCGCCCTATGTCGAAGGCCAGCCCATCCCGCTTCACACGTTCTGTATCGCTGGGCTCGGGATGCCGATTATCGATAACGTGGATGCCGAAGAGCTGGCGCAAACGGCTGCCCGGCTGAAGCGCTGGGACTTCATGCTGGTTGCCGCGCCGCTTCGCGTTCCCGGCGGCACTGGAAGTCCCGAAAATCCTATCGCGATTTTCTGATCGCTGCTCGCCACAACAGGTCGACGAAATGCGTTCGCCTGGTGTTCGCAAGGGTCGCCCGGGACCTCATTACCGTAATTCGGTTATGGGGACAATAAAAACTTTCTTCTATCGGATTGCGCAACTCTCTGCCATACTAGCGGCATGTTAATTGCGGCTCCAGGCCGTACCGCACGTGCGCACATTGCAATCCACGTGTTTTTACGCCTGACCGCGATGGACGTCTGCTGCGGTCCTCCATCTACCCTTTAAGCAGTTTCCTTAAAACTGTGACGCCCCCTCGGAGGCGTTGAATCCTTGTATGCATTCAAAAAGGGAGAAGTGTAGCTATGAGCGAATCGTCCGTCCTTTGGGAGGAGACGGTGGAGCCGGGGGCCGCTTGGTCGCATGTACTCAAGCGTGGCACCTCGCTGCTGATCACCGATATGGAGGGTGGCGCCAATGTAGGCGCTATCTTTTACAACTTTGAGTGTCCTGCTGAGCGGTTTAATCTGCCGGACACACTAAAAGCGCAGCACGTGGCGCGCCTGACAAAGGGGTGCGTGCTGTATTCGGATATGGGTAGGATTTTGTGTTCTATCACCGAAGATACAGTTGGCTGGCACGACCCCCTGGGCGGATGTTCCAACGCTCAGTCCGTGGCGTGCAAGTACGGAGCGGCGCCTTATCAGCAATACCGCAACCACTTTCACCGCAACGGGCGGGACAGCTTCTTGGTGGAGCTGGAAAAGTGGGGGCTGGGGCCGCGCGACCTGACCGCCAACGTAAATTTCTTCAGTCGCGTGACGGTAGACGACGAGGGCGGCATGACGTTTCATCCGCGCAATTCTATGTCGCGCTCGCATGTGGAACTGCGTGCCGAGATGAACGTGCTGGTGGTTATGAATACCTGCCAGCATCCGCTGGATACCAATCCCAAGTACGACCCCAAGCCGGTGCGGCTGTCGGGGCGCAAAGCGCGCCCGGTGGCCGCTACCGACCCCTGCCGCCGGTTCCGTCCGGAAAATTTGCGCGGGTTCGCACTCACCGACAGGTATTTTGTATGAATGCTTTTTTGGTCGAAAGCGAACGCGAG
>JALYJH010000479.1 GCA_030775415.1 Acidobacteriota bacterium
CCTGGCCAGCCATCGCTACGAAGCGTGCATGACTTTCAAGGGCCAGACCAACTGCCGCACCGCGTCCGGCTCGACGGAAGCCTTCGCCACGCGCACCGCCATCTCGAATGCCTGCGCCGGCATTGCCTCCGGAGTCACTGATTCCATCGCCTGCGAGCAATCCCAGCCCACGCGGCTCACCAAGCTAAAATAGGTCAAGAAGCGGGGTGTTAAATGCAATTGCGAACACTGCTCTGCCTGAGTTTTGTTTTCGCCGCGAGCGCTTTGGCCGCTCCCAACTACGTAGGCTCGGCGGCCTGCAAAACCTGCCACGCCGCTATCTACGCGCGCTGGCAGAAGACTCCCATGGCGAACGTGGTTCGCGATCCCAAGGAGCATCCCGAAGCGATCTTTCCCGACCTCAGCAAACCCGATCCGCTCGTCAAGTTCAAAAAAGAAGACATTGCGCTGGTTTACGGCAGCGTATGGAAGCAGCGCTACTTCACGAAAGTCGGCAATAATTATTTCCCGCTAGGCGCCCAGTGGGACATCACGCACCAGATCTGGCGCAATTATTTCGTCGCCAATAATACTGATTGGTGGGTGCCCTTCTACCCCGCCGACAACATGAAGCGCCCCACAGGACCGCTCTGCGACGGCTGCCATTCCGTGAATTACAACCTGGAAACCCACGCCGTCACGGAATGGAATGTCGGCTGTGAACGCTGCCACGGACCCGGCAGCGACCACGTCGCCGAGCCCACGCGCGCGACTATCGTCAATCCCGCGCGCCTCAATTCCGTCGCCGCCAACGACACTTGCATCCAATGCCACTCGCAAGGCCAGCCCTTGCAGAAGCCCATCAACGGCGTGTATTACGATTGGCCCGTGGGCTATGAACCCGGCAAGAATCTGCGCGATTTCTGGCAGCTCGAAGAACACAAGATCGGCGAAACCACCTTCACCCATTTCGCCGACGGCACCGCCCACAAAAATCGCATGCAGGGGAATGACTTCGTGCAGAGTGCCATGTACACGCATGGCATCACCTGTTTTTCCTGCCACGACGTGCACGGAACCGGCAATAACGCTCAACTTCTGAAGCCCGCGAGCGTGATGTGCCTGGAGTGCCACGGGCCCAGTTCGCCCAACGGTCCGCACGCCCCTACCATCGAAGCCCACACGCAGCACCGCGCTGGCAGCGCCGGCAATGAGTGCGTGAACTGCCACATGCCCAAAATCGCCACGCAACTCGCCGACGTGAACGTGCGCGCCCACACTTTTAAGTTCATCCCGCCCTCGGCAACGACGCAGGATAAAGTTCCCAACGCCTGCAACACGTGCCATAGCGATAAAACTCCCGCGTGGGCCAGCGAAGCGCTGCGCAAGTGGCCCGGCCGCTCGCCTTGGCGCGTGGAATAAAGTCTGCCGAGGAATACGGCATCGCTTTTTCGGTGGAGAAACTTTCTAGAAAAACCTACACTGCATGCATGCAAGCAACTGCCCTGACCGCACAACCGCTGTTGCCGCCGCGGGCCGAGATGGAACGAGCCTTCCTGGCCTCTGACTCCACCTACAACGGACTCTTCTTCACCGCCGTCCGCACTACCGGCATTTTCTGCCTGCCCGCCTGCCCGGCGCGCAAGCCGCTCTCCAAAAACATCGAGTTCTTCGCGACCGTGAAAGACGCCGTATTCGCCGGGTACCGGCCCTGCAAGCGCTGCCGCCCCACGGAATCCGCTGCGCCCGAGTGGGTGCGCATCCTGCTTGCGGCCGTCGACGAAAAGAGGGGCGCCCGCATCCGCGAAGCGAGCCTGCGCGATAGGGGGCTCGAACCCGCCCGCGTCCGCCGCTATTTTCTGCGTGAATTCGGCATGACGTTCCAAGCCTACTGCCGGGCTCGCCGGCTGGGCCAGGCATTTGTCAGCATGCGCGAGGGAAGCCCGATCGACGACGCCGTGCATGACTCCGGCTTCGACTCGCACAGCGGCTTCCGCACTGCTTTCGCCCGCCTTTTCGGCAAGCCGCCGGGACAAATCGAAAACGGCGACTGCATCCGCCTGGCCTGGATCGAAACCCCTGTCGGCCCGCTGGTAGCCGGAGCGTCCTCGGATGGGATTTGCCTGCTGGAATTCAGTGACCGCCGTATGCTCGTGGCGCAGTTCGATCGCATCCAGCGCCTTTTCGCAATCCCGGCGGTTCCTGGCGACAGCGATCACCTGCGGCAGCTACGCAGCGAATTAGCCGGCTACTTCGCTGGCACGCGCCGCCGATTTACACTACCGCTGGTTTACCCGGGCACGGAATTCGAACGGAAAGTGTGGAGCGAATTGCTAGCGATCCCCTACGGAGAGACGCGCTCCTATCAAGATTTAGCGCGAACGTTAAACCAGGCAGGAGCCTCCCGCGCAGTAGGCCGCGCCAACGGCATGAACCGCATTGCGATCCTGATCCCCTGCCACCGTGTCGTGAATCAAAACGGAGATCTGGGGGGATACGCCGGCGGCCTGTGGCGCAAACGAATCTTGCTGGAGCTAGAAAAGGGAGGAACGAAATTTTAAGCGGCTTTTTCGACTTTGCCGTTCTTAATGCAAGACGTGCAAACCCGAATGCGCTTGGGAGCGCCCTTCACCATCGCATGCACAGGCTGCAAATTTATATTCCAACGCCGCTTCGTCAAGTTGTGAGCATGGCTCACCCGGTTACCGAACTGGGGGCCGCGCCCGCAAACATCACACACTTTCGCCATCTAGAGACACTCCTGCTTCGATTTTACTTTCGTTAGTTTAGCATGGGTCGGCTGGCCGTCGCCACTTGCCGTTTATGCGCCCTGTTGTACACTGAAGGTGTCAGTGGAGGTGGGTCTTCTCGAGTAGCCTGCTCCGTACCACAGGCGACTGGCTGTCTACGCCGGATTGTTTGCTCCGCGCCGCGG
>JALYJH010000480.1 GCA_030775415.1 Acidobacteriota bacterium
AGACTTGGGCGGCGTGTTGTGGAATCTGGCGCTCGCGGCAGAGCGGGACGGCAATGCCGAGGAAACTGAAAAATTGCTGGAGAGGCTGCTGGCGGTGGAACCGGAGCGGCAGGATGCGGCGTTCCGGCTGGGCTATCTGCAATTGCAGCGCGGCGAATACGCCGGGGCGGTGGATAGCTTCGAAGCCTGCCTGAAGAAACGCAAAGATTGGCTAGAGGCGTGGTTGAACCTGGGGCTGGCGTGCTGGAAGTTCGGCGATCTGGACGCAGCGGCAGCGGCTTTCCGCGCAGTGCTGGCGATGAATCCCAAGCAGCCAGACGGCTTACGATCCCTGGCGGCGGTGGCGATCGAACAGAAGAATGCGGCTGAGGCTCAGGAGGCGATGAAGAAGCTGGCCGCTCTGGGGGCGTCGATGCCGGAACTGAACTACAACCTGGGACTTCTGCTGCAAGCGGCCGGGGATCATAACGGGGCGGCGGAGTGTTACCGGACTACGTTACAGCACAAGCCGCAGTTCAGCGGTGCACTGATCAATCTGGGGCACGCGCTGCGGGCGGCGGGGCAGGACGAGCAAGCCAGGGAACTGTGGAGCCAAGCGGTGGCAGCGGATCCGGAGATGGCGGCGCGGTGCTTCGAGTAGGGCGTCCGCTATCATGAAATTTGGGTGAGAAGAAGTCACGCAGCGTCCGGTCACGGATTCTGCTGGTGGTTATTAACCTCGCTTCGCTAGGGAGTCTGCTGTGGGCTCTGCGCGGCGCTCATTTGGGCGAGCTCAAAGAAGATCTCGCGGAAATGAGCTGGTGGTGGGTAGCGCTGGCGGTGGCGGCCGATGTCTCGGTATATCTGTGGCATGGGGTACGCTGGCAAACGCTGCTGCGGCCCGTGGTGAAGCTCAAATATTGGGAACCGGTGCGGGCCATTTACGTCGGGTTGTTCGCCAACGAGGTGCTGCCCTTCAGAGCGGGCGAGGTGTTGCGGTGTTACCTGCTGGCGCGGAATCCACTGCTGCCGCTTTCGGTTTCACTCACCAGCGCGCTGATCGAGCGGGTGTTTGACGGCATCTGGCTGTCGCTGTGCATCATCGCCATGTTGCGCTACACCAGGTTTCCTCACAGCATGCGCTACTTGGTAGACGGCGCGTACGTGCTGGGGATTACGGTGCTGGTATTGGCATTGGTCCTTGGCGTGGTGATGTTCCGGCGGCATGAGACGCGCGCGGCGCTGGCGGGAGAAAAGGGCTGGCGCCGGCAATTGCATGTATTGATCGACGATTTGGAGATCATGGGGCACTCGCGCACGTTACTGACTTCGTTCGTGCAAAGTCTGCCTTACTTGATGATCCAGCTGATTCCCATCTACGCGGCGCTGCGGGCGTATGGCTTCGATCTTTCGCTGGGCGTGGCTTTCGTTCTGATGGTGGTGTTGCGGCTGAGCACGGTGGTGCCGCAGGCGCCGGGTAATTTGGGGTTGTTCCAGGTAGTGGTCCGCGAGACGCTGGCGAAGGTCTTCAATGTGGTGCCGGCGGAAGCGGCGCGTTTCTCGCTGGTGCTGTGGGGGATCATGACGATCCCGCTGTTGATTGGCGGGGCGATCTCACTGGCGGTGACCGAATCGAAGTTGAGCGAGCTGCAGGAGGCTGCTAAGGCAGAGTCCAGCCAGATCACGAATTCGCGGCCATAACCTTTTCGTACACGGCCCAGGTTTGGGCGACGGCGGAATCCCAGGAGAAGCGCAGGGCACGGGTGCGGCCGCGAGCGGCCAGGTCTTCGCGCAGGGCGGGGTCAGTGGCGAGACGATTGAGGGCGCAGGCCAGGTCATCGACATTGAGTGGATCCACTAAAAGCGCGGCGTCGCCGGCTACTTCGGGCATGGCCGAAATTCGCGAGGTGATCACGGGAAGGCCGTGGGCCATGGCTTCGAGAACCGGGATGCCGAAGCCTTCATCGAGCGACGGGAAGGCGAAGATGCGGGCGCGCGCGTAGAGGGCTGAGAGTTGTCCGGTGGAGAGGTGGCCGAGGAGATCAATGTCCTGGCGGCGGGGGCTTTCTTCCACGGCGCGCAATTCTTCGGCGGCTCCGTAGCCTTGGGAGGCTCCGGCGAGCGCGAGACGCCAGCCCGCGGGGAGCCGCTCAAAGGCATGGACGAGGCGCGCGACGTTCTTGCGGCGCTGGATGACACCGACGAAGAGCACTAGATTCTCGCGGGAGGCGGAACTAGTGGCAGGCGGCATGTGGACGCCGTGGGGGACGACGTGGATGCGCGAGGGTTCCACGCCGAGGTGTTGCTGGACTTGCTGGGCGGTGAACTGGGATACGGCGATGATGGAGTCGCTGTGTTCGGCGGCTTGGCGGGCTTGCTGGGTGAAGCGGGCGCGGAAATCGGGAGATGAGTAGTCTCCGGACATCACGAAGAGGTCGTGGAAGGTGGAAACAGTACGGCGCGCGGGGACGTCGACGCGCTGGTTGAGGGCGTGGAAAAGATCTGCACGTGGGGCGCCTGCGAGCAGACGGCGGCGGGCGTTGGGCGGCAGTTTATCGGAGAACGATTTGAACAGGCGGTGCGGGCGGTAATAAAAGCGAAAGCGCTCCTGGGGATGGGCGCCGGCCAGGCCGAACATTATTTCGCGCGAATACACGCCGACTCCGGAGAGGTTGGGTCCGAGGCTATAGGTTGCGTCGAGGGCGATGCGTCGCATAGTCAGGCGATGCGCAAATAGGTTTCGATGCAGGGCGGGGCGGTCAGCAGGTCTGCGACGGCGGTGCGGAATTCCTGGAGGTGGCGCGACGCGGCATGGCGGTCGAGGTGTGCTTGCGAAGTCCAGTTCTCGTAGAAAAGGAAGCGGCCGGGGTCACTCGAGTGCACGTGCAGGTCGTATTGCACGCAGCCGTCTTCCTGGCGCGTGGGTTC
>JALYJH010000481.1 GCA_030775415.1 Acidobacteriota bacterium
ATCATACGACTCCCCGACCTGGCGCTGGGCTGGGGATTTCCAGGAAGGCGGCGGTTTCGCGCCACAGGCCGTCCAGAACATCGGTCAATTCGTGACCCGCATTAAAAGGTACAAGACGGGTGCGGGCATGTTCCAAAGCGAAGTCGTAGGAGCCTTGGTAGGGAACGATCGGGTCTTGGGTGCCGTGGAGAATGAGCGCGGGTTGATGGAAGTCTGGGGTGGCATCGAATTTAGTGGCATCCTCCAAGAACTGATAGCCAAGGCGCTGCTCGGACTTAGCTCCGTAGTGATAGACAGGTGCCCACCCTTGCTGCTTCCATTGCTCGATCTCTTGCGGGCCCAGGCGCGCGCGCCAGCGTTCTAAAAAACGGAAGGCTGGAGCGAGCAGGATCAGGCGGTCTACAGCGCGGGGGTGCTGGGCGGCATAGAGCGCCGCGAGATAGCCGCCGAGGCTGGAACCCATGAGCACGGGCCGCATGTCTTGGGAAACGACATCGTCTACGATTTGCATTTGCGCGCTGACGGTGAGGTTTTGAAAATCGCCGCCGTCGAGGGCGGGGGCGGCGAAAGGAATGCCGGCCTGCGCGAATTTTTCGGCGAAAAAACGGGCCTTGGTGGATTGAGGGCTGGAAGCGAAGCCGTGCAGGTAAACAACGCGCATTAGCGCTGCGCTCCGAAGCGGTGAAACTCGCTGTAAGTGAACCTATTTTCCTCGACTTCAACGCCGGAGCGAAGCTCGCGGTGGGTGGACTCGACGGGGAGCAGCGTGCCAAATTCGCTCATGGCGTAATCGACAGTGGCTTCTTCCCGAAGCGTTTTGTCGGTGCTCGAATCGGTAGCGGCCATGGTGATGCGCAAGGGCAGACCATCGGCTTCGCGAACCCAAATTTCGCCTTCTACGCTGAGGCTTTGGCTTTTCGCGTTGCCGCTTCCATGGAACACGGTGAGGGCGCGGGGCCCGTCCAATTGTTCGTAGTGGAATACCTGCGTGGGCACGACGCCAAGCAAGCGGGGCCCGGCTGCGGTGATTTCGTAGCGTTCGAGATTGCCGCGCGTGAAGAATAAAAGAATCTGGCCAAAATCAGTGGCAGCTCCTTGCAAGCCGTATTTTTGCAATTGCTCGAGGGCGCGCCGCTTGCGGTCCTCATTGTGGCTGGTGATGAGTTTGGCGAGCGCGTCCTGCGCCTGGTTTTCGCCCGCGACCTGTTTGCCATCGACAGACACGACCTGGCGCAGTTCGTGAATCTCCCGGCCAAGCACGGCAAAGGCGTACTCGGAGACGATTTCATGCTCCTTCCATGAGGCCACTGGGTGCTGGGCGGCCTCGCCTGCGCGGATTTTAAAGCGCGCGGGCGCAGCCATGACGCGCTGGTGCAGGGTTTCCCGGCCGACCAATTCGGGCGCGATTTTTTCAAACGCTTGGGTTTCGCGGGCCAGACGCTCGGCGAGCTGCTGGGTTCGCTCGTCGGCGCGCAGGGCGAGGGCGAAACATAGCAGGATGAGCCCGCGCATACTATTGAGGATCGCATACGGCGGACTTAGCGATAGGCTCCGCCCGCGTTGATGCGTTTTCAAAGCTGAATCCGCTCACCGTGTTAGCATGAAATCTATCCCGGCAACATGATTCGGTCTTTTCGCGGCACCACTCCTAGCATCGCTGTCTCCGCTTATGTCGACCCGAGCGCGGTTGTGATCGGCGACGTGCGGGTGGGGGAGCGGTCCAGCATTTGGCCCAACGTGACCATCCGAGGGGATGTCGATCATATCGACATTGGAGCGGAAACCAGCATTCAGGACGGGACGGTGCTGCATTGGGATGCCGGAGTTCCGTTGACCATAGGGGACCGCGTGACGGTGGGGCATTTAGCAATGTTGCATGGATGCACGATCGAGGATGACGCGCTGATTGGCATCGGGGCCATCGTGCTGAACGGGGCTCGCATCGGCAAAGGCGCGGTAGTCGCGGCGGGGTCGCTGGTGCCGGAGGGGACGGAAATTCCGGCGGGAATGCTGGCGTTGGGGGTTCCGGCCAAGCCTAAACGGACGGTGTCGGCCGCGGAGCAGGCGCGCTTTGCATTGGGCGTTAAGCACTATGTGGAGAAGGCTGCCATCTATTTGGAAGAAGTGAAATGAAAGCCGTCAAGGGAACGCGGGATATTCTGCCGCCCGCGAGTGCAGTGTGGAATCGCGTGGAGGCTGTATCACGCGAGGTTTTTCGCACGTTTAATTATTGCGAGATCCGCACACCGATTTTTGAAGAGACGGCTTTGTTCGCGCGCGGGGTGGGCGAGGACACGGACATCGTCGGCAAAGAGATGTACACATGGGAGGATCGCGACGGGACTTCATTGACGCTGCGGCCGGAGGCTACGGCTTCGGTCATGCGCTCATATATCGAGCACCGGCTGGATCAGAGCCCCGGTATCAAAAAGTTTTATTACATGGGTCCGATGTTCCGCAGGGAGCGGCCACAGAAGGGGCGCTACCGCCAGTTTTTTCAGATTGGGGCGGAGGCGATCGGGTCCGAGTCGCCGATTGTTGACGCGGAAGTCATTGAGATGGTGGTGGAGTTGTTGCGGCAGGTGGGGCTGAAGGGATTTCATCTGGTCATCAATTCCGTGGGGTGCGCTAATTGCCGGCCGCGCTTCATGGCGGCGTTGAAGGAGAAGCTGGAAACGATGGCACTCACGCTGTGCAGCGATTGCCAGCGGCGCGCGACTACGAATCCACTGCGGGTGCTCGATTGTAAAGTGCCCTGCGACCAGGCGTCTATCGATACCCTGCCTTCGATTCTGGATTACCTCTGCGAGGAGTGCCACGCGCATTTCAAGGTGGTACAGCAGCATTTGCAGGATCGCGGAATTCCCTTCGAGGTGCGCCCGCGGCTGGTGCGGGGGTTAGATT
>JALYJH010000482.1 GCA_030775415.1 Acidobacteriota bacterium
GGCCGATCCCCTGGCCCGCGAAATCCAGCTTCAGTTTCCCGACGTCGCCGCGAAAAATCTCCCCCATCTGCGCGATGTGCTGCGCAATTCCTCCGACGACGAGCAGCGCGCCATCGCCGCCAGCCTCATCGGCTACGCTCCTAAAAAGGATCAGGTCGCCGCCGACCTCCAGTTCGCCCTCCGCGACGCCGACCCCGGAGTCCGCAGCAACGCCGTCCGCGCCCTGGTCGCCCTCGCCGTCTATGCCCGCCTCCGCCCAGATTCCGGAATTCAGCTCGAGCCCACCTGGTTTATTGAAATGCTCAATTCGCTTTCCTGGTCTGACCGCGAGCGCGCCCTGAAGGCCCTCGAAATCCTCACCGACAACCGCGATCCACAAATGCTGGGCCAGCTCCGCCAGCGCGCCCTCCCCGCTCTGGCCGAAATGTCCCGCTGGAAGACTTTAGAGCACGCCCTCCCCGCGTTCATCCTCACCGGCCGCGTCGCCGGCTTGACCGAGCAGCAAATTGAGGACGCCTGGACCCGCGGCGATCGCGAATCCGTTATCGCCGCCGCTATAGGCGACAAAAAGAAAATCCGCTAGCAGTACGGCCCCAACGCTTCCCTGAATCCGTCCGCGTATCGCAGGTTCGCTCTCCTGAGCGTTCCCGCGCCTCGACGACGTAATCGCCCCAAAATAAAAATACAACTCGCGTGATTTTGCGTTTATTACAGCGCCCTAACGCACGGTCCACTCGCTGATATGTGATAATCAACTTAGTTCTCTCCACCCGAGCGTGGTCTCTCCCCTAGCCTGGACCGCCTGATGGCCCGAACTCCGCTAATCCGCGTCGTCTCAGGCATATAAATTAATGCCCATGCCCAGATCGTAACTTCGGATCTCAACCCCCGCCGCCACAGTCAACAAAAGACAAACTCCTAAGCCTTCTCCGTTACATAATCAGTACGTTTTGTTTCTTGAACGCTTTTGATTTCGGCGTTATACTCATGCAATGCTCCGCCTCACCCGCCAATCTGGACTCGCTATTTTTACCATTCTCGCGTGCTTTTCAAGTACTTCCGCACGCGCCCAACAACGCACCCTGGCGCCTTCGGATTTCGTGAGCTGGCTGCCCATTACCGACGCCGACCGCCAATTAAAGGCCCCCGTGGTCGACAAAGACGCCGGCGCTGAAGTCCTGGAGTGGCGCGTCCATATTGTCGACGAACTGCTCTCCGGACGCGAGTTTCAGCGCGTTTTCTATAATTACGTACGGCTTAAAATCTTCGACGAAAAGGGCAAGGAAAAGGCCGCGACCATCGACCTGACTTACGGCGACAAGCACAGTATTCTGGACGTCGCCGGCCGCACCACAAAAACTGACGGAACCATCGTCGAACTCGACAAAAAAACCGTCTATAAGCGTGACTTAGTGCGCGCTAGCCGCCTCACCCGCAAAGCCGTTTCCTTCGCCATGCCCGGCGTCGAACCCGGAGCGATTGTCGAATACCGCTGGAAAGAATCCGTGGACGATCATGCCATTAATTACCTGCGTTTGAAATTTCAGCAGGAATTCCCGGTCGAGCACGTCACATATTTCTTCAAGCCGCTGCCTTCCGAAATCGCCGGTACGTACCAGATGTTCATATCGCCTTTCAACTGCAAGCCTTCCGCCGTCAAAATAGAAAATGACGGGTACACTTCCACTACCGTCGACAACGTCCCGGCTTTGCGCGAGGAGCCCTACTCGCCCAGTGAGCCCAATCTCGAAGCCTGGGCACTGCTGCACTACCAGGAGGGTGAGCGCAAAAATCCCGGCAAATACTGGAGCGATATCGGCAAGCGCAGCTACCAGGAGCTCAAGGACGCCCTGAAGTCCAACCCCGAGATTAAATCGGCGGCCGCGCAAGCCACCATCAACGCTAAGGACGACGATGAAAGAATCGCCACCCTCATCGCCCTCGTACGCGCGCGCATGCGTGACCTTTTTGACACCGGCGTGTCGGAGGCGGATCGTGAAAAATATGTCAAGAGCTTGCCCCAAGACCGGCTCCGCACTGCCGCTGAGATTTTCAAAAGCGGCCTCGGCACCCCCAATGAGATGAACGTGGTCTTCGCCGCCATGGCGCAGCAGGCCGGCCTCGAAGCACGTCCGGCCCTGGTGGCCAACCGCAACGAATTGATCTTTAACCCCAAGACCACCATCGACGAATATTTCATTGGCAACATCGACATGGCCGTGAAGCAAGGCGCCGCCTGGAAGATCCTCGACGTCAGCACCAAACAATTGCCTCCCGGGATGATCTCCTGGCGCGAAGAAGGCGTGTACGCCCTGATTGCCGATCCCAAAACCTCCACCTTTATAGAAACCCCCCTTTCGCCCCCTGAAGCCTCGGCGGAAACTCGCGTCGCCGCGCTGCAGCTCTCCACCGACGGAACCCTCTCCGGCGATGTCGAAGAATCCTACTCGGGACACCGCGGCGAAGATTATCGCTACCAGCTCAAAGACAAATCCACGGCGCAGCGCGAAGAGTGGCTGCACGATCGCGTCACCGGCATGTTCCCTGACGCCGAAGTGACCGCTATCAAAATCGAGTTTGCCGACGATCCCACACATCCCCTGCACGCCACTTATCATCTGGAAGCACCCCGCTACGCCCAGGTAACCGGCAAGCGTCTGCTGTTCCAAACCTTCCCGTTTCATCGCGCCATCGCTTCGCCGTTTTCATCGTCGGAACGCCATGCCGCCATCGAATTTCCGTATGCCTGGAAGGAGTCCGATCGAATCCAGTTCAAATTGCCGGACCACTGGACCCTCGATAATTCGGATAGCCCAGGCCGCCTGGATTTAGGAAAACCCGGATATTACGAGGGCCATCTCAGCGTCACTAAGGACAACGAATTGGTCTCCCAGCGCGAA
>JALYJH010000483.1 GCA_030775415.1 Acidobacteriota bacterium
CAATACTACGGCGGCGTGCGCGTGCAATCCACGCAGCACACGCACATGGTGGACGTGTCGCTAGGACAGAACGAGGCCATTACCGCTGGTGCGCTGCATGGCATGGTGATGCGCGTGGACGGTTTCTACGCGTTACCTGTGACGGGCGGCAATTTCCTTTATCTGTTCGGGACCGCAATGCTGCGCGCCTCGCCGCGGCCTCCCGGCATCGGCGACCCCGGCGTGGACACCTACCGCATCGGCGTCGGCGTCGACGTCATTCAGATGTTGAAAGCGTTGCGCACCAATTGAAGCCGTGGCCCTCCGGCGAAGACCACGGTAACTACATCGCAGCGTACCCGTTCCCAAGGCGTATCGGTCTTGCGGGCATAAGCGCGGGCGAGACGGCGCAAGTGGGCGCGCTTGTCGTCGCCGACAGCGCGCTCCGGCGGGCCGAATTCATCGCTTTGCCGCGCCTTCACTTCGACGATCACCAGCGTCTCGCCATCCCAGGCGATCAGATCGGCCTCGCCATCTCCTGTAGGCAGGCGGTAGTTGCGAGCGACAATCGTGTAGCCTTCCCGGCGCAGAAAACGGTGCGCCAGATCCTCACCTCGCCGTCCCAGTTCCTGCGTCGGCGTCCAGCGCCGTCGCCTTGCCAGGTGCCGTAACCAATCAAAGAAAGTGCCCACCATCGTAGGCTAGTGGCAGGAACGAGTGGAAACTCTCTAAGGGAGTGCCTTTAGGTGCCACTCGATCAGTTTCCCGCGCACCACGTAGCACAAGTAGTATTCCCAGAAGCGCCGGAAACGAGGTGAGGCGTTAACGGCCATTTCGAATCCCAGGTATCTCCACAGAGCCAGCAGTTTGACGCGCACCGCAATCTCCTCGAATCGCGCTCTCGAATAGTAGCCGAAGCCGAATTCTTTCTCGGTAAAGTAACGCAGCGAGAAACTGGTCAGGTGCCAGCGGTGCGTGGGGTCGCAGAAAGAGCTGAAGTCAGTGTAATGCGGCGTGGCTATGAATGCCTCCCCGCCGGGGCGCAGCAGGCGGTGAAACTCTTCCACTGTTTTGATAACGTCGGCGACGTGTTCGATCACGTGACTGGCATTCACCTTATCGAAGGACGCGTCACGGAATGGGTAGGGAAGGCGGTCGAGGTCGCAAAGAACATCCGCGCGCGTGGCTGGATTGCGGTCTATGCCGATTGCACCGGGAAGTTTGTTGATGCCGCAGCCAACGTCGAGTATGCGCACAAACTCAAATTGTAGCGGTTAGCAGGCACTCCGCGAGGATGTCGACGGCGCAATCGGCCTGCTCGCGCGTGAGGATGAGCGGCGGTGAGATGCGGATCGTGTTGGGTCCGGCGCCTAAGACGAGCAGTCCGCGCTCGAAGCACATCTGGACCACTCGGTCGCGCAGCGCGGGCGCGCGTTCCTTGGTAGCTTGATCCTTTACCAATTCAACGCCGATCATGAGGCCCAGTCCACGGACGTCGCCGACATTAGGGAAGCGCCGTGGGAACTCGCTGAGGCGGGCCTTCATGTGGGCGCCAACGGCGGCGGCGTTGTCGACCAGTCCTTGCTCCAGGAGTTCGATGGTCGCGAGCGAGGCGGCCACCGACACCGGGTTCCCGCCGAAGGTTGAGGCGTGGGAGCCGGGCGGCCAATCCATAATCTCGGCGCGCGCGATGGTCGCGCTGAGCGGCATGCCGCTGGCGATGCCCTTGGCCAAGGCGACGATATCCGGAACGGCATCGAAGTTTTCACATGCGAACATCTTGCCAGTGCGCCCCGCGCCACATTGGACCTCATCGAAGACCAACAGGATCCCATGAAGATCGGCGATGCGGCGCAGCTCGTCGAAGAATTTCTTGGGCGGGACGAGGTACCCTCCTTCGCCCTGGACCGGCTCGACCATGATGGCGGCGACTTCTTCGGGCGGCAGAACGGTACGGAAGAGCGGATCCTCGATAGCCTTGGCGCACTCGACCGCGCACGTGTCGACCTTCTTGCCGTAGGGGCAGCGGTAGCAATCGGCATAAGGGACGTGGTGGACGCCAGGCATCACCGGGAAGAAGTTCTTGCGTTGCCCGCTACGGCTGGCGGTAAGCGCGAGCGACCCCATCGTGCGTCCGTGGAACGCACCGTAGAAGGCCACGAACTGTTTGCGGCCAGTGTGATAGCGGGCCAGCTTGATGGCAGCTTCCATGGCCTCGGTGCCGGAGTTTCCAAAGTACACGCGTCTTGGGACGCCACCCGGGACCAATTCGGCGAGCTTTTGTGCCAAGTCCACCATGTTCTCGTAGTAAAAGTCAGTACCCGACATGTGGATGAGCTTGGCGGCCTGGCGCTGGATGGCTTCGACCACCCGCGGATGGCAGTGGCCGGTGGCGACCACGGCTATGCCGGCACTGCAATCCAAAAAGTGATTACCGTCAACATCTTCCACGATGCACCCTTGGGCGCTCGCGGCGACCAATGGATAGAGGCGGGTATACGAGGGCGAGATGAACCGGGCGTCGCGCTCGATTAACGCCTGGGCTTTCGGGCCCGGGAGGGGCGTCAACAAGTTTGGCCGTTCACTTGCCATGGCTTAAATGCATGATATCACTGAATGTTAAACCCAGAACAGCGAAAGATTGATAATGATACGCTAAGATTATTGCACTCAAACACGCTAATGTGCTACAGTTTCAACAGAAGGTTCTTATATGGATTTCAATCGGTTCACGGAAAAGCTGCAAGAGGGCATGCGCGCTGCCCAAAGCATTGCGTCCAAGCGGGGGCAGCAGCAAATCGATGTAGAGCACCTCTTGCTGGCCTTGCTGGGGCAAGAGGGCGGGCTTGCCCAGTCTTTATTCGCGAAGGCCGAGGTAGATCGTGCGCCGTTGCACCAGAAGCTGGTCGAAGAACTCGAC
>JALYJH010000484.1 GCA_030775415.1 Acidobacteriota bacterium
GCGCGTCGAGCTCGCCACGCACTTTGGCGAAGCCGCCGCGTCCTCCCGCATCTTATACGGAGGCAGCGTCAAACCCGACAACGTGAAAGGCCTGATGGCACAAGAAGAAATTGACGGCGCCCTGGTTGGCGGAGCTAGCCTCGATGCGGCATCCTTCGCCGCCATCGTCAACTTTTAATTACTGCCGAAGCAGCGGAACTTCGTAATAGAAATAATCCTGCCCCGAACTAGCGTCCCGAATTCCGGTTAAATACAGTTTGGACCCCGGCTCCTGTTCCGCCTCGAAGTAAAAAAATCCATAAACCCGTTCGCCCACTGGCAATAACCTCGCGACAAATGCCCACCCTTCGATCTCCCAAACATTCAGCGGCCCGCCCTTTGCTCGCGTGGGAAAGGGAATAGGCAGCGGCGCCGCACCTATCTTCGGAGGCTTCGTCACTCCTCGTAAATGTTGCACTTCTTCCACCGAAAGCGCGCTGACATGCTTGTTATCCGCCGTCACGAATTCCGCCGTCAAATCCAGGCGCAGCGCCTTGCCGGTTTCGTTCTCCAGAATAACCAGCACCGGCAGCACCCCGTATTTATTCGGATTCAGCTTGCCAAACGCGGTGGCCGTTTCGGCATCGGTCAAATAAGGAACCGCCGCGATCGTGATTTTATCGAGCGTTTGATGCGACGCGAACGACGACGCCGGTCCCGGAGCAAAGCGCGCGTGTTCCTTGTCGGCGGCCAGCGCCGTCGCTATACTCAAAAGAACGAAACCCATTACGCGTCTCATATATTTCCTATATCAGCTCCTGCAGATCGCCCTCACGCCCGCGATTGCCCTGTATTTACTTTACCGGGGATTACGCGACCGCAGGTACTTCGCCCATATCGGCGAGCGCCTGGGCCTCTTGCCGTACTCCCTTCAAACGACGGGCAGCGGAGCCATATGGTTCCATGCCGTTTCCGTCGGCGAAATACTTTCGCTCGTCGAACTCCTGCGCCATCTCCGCGCCGAACGGCCCTCCGTCCAATTGTTCGTCTCCACGACAACGCTTGCCGGACGCACCGCCGCTGAACAAAAATTGCAGCGCTTAGCCGATGGCGTGTTCTTCGCACCCTTAGATTACCGCTCCACCGTCCGCCGCGTCCTGCGCCAACTGCGCCCGTCTTTAGTGGTCGTCCTCGAAACCGAAATTTGGCCCAACCTGTACCGCGAAGCCAAACTCTCCGGGGCATCTTTATTGGTTGTTAATGGACGAATCTCCAGCCGCGCCCTTCCGCGCTATCAGCGCTGGGCTTGGTTCTTCTGCCACGCGCTCTCTCAGCCCGACGAAATATTAGTGCAAACCGAAGAAGACGCCCGCCGCTACGCCATCGCCGGGGCCCCGCCCGAAAAAGTAAAGGTCGGCGGCAATTTGAAATACGATTTCAATCCCCCCGCGTCCAGCGCCAGCGCTTTGATCGATGAAATCAACCCGCTAGAAGTGTGGATTGCCGCCAGCACCATGCCGCCGTCCGGCACCGGTGACATTGACGAAGATGACGCCGTTATCCGCGCTTTTCAAGAGATCGCCCCCACGCACCCCGGCCTGCTGCTGATCCTGGCTCCGCGCAAGCCGGAGCGCTTTCCCATCGCCGCCGCTAAACTTACAGCCGCCGGAATACCTTTTACCCGCCGCACCGCGTTCACCCGCCTGCCGTTGCCTAGTGTTCTCTTACTGGACACAATCGGCGAACTCGCCGGGCTCTTCGAAAAAGCCGGAGTGGTTTTCATGGGAGGAACGCTAGCGCAGCGCGGCGGCCACAACGTTCTTGAGCCAGCCTACTTTGGTAAGCCCATCATTGTCGGCCCGAATATGGAGAACTTCGCTGCGATCGCCGACGAGTTTCACGACGCCGGCGCGCTCGCCCTCATCCATAACGCCGCTGACCTCGCCCCGGCCGTCCGTAAGCTTCTGGCGGACGGCTCCGCGCTCGGCCAGCGCGCCCGCGACCTCGCGCAATCGAAGCGCGGGGTTACGCAGCGCATCGCAGTCAAAATCTGGGATGCCTTTTCCGAAGGCGTTCCGAGCCCGCTTGCGAAACTTCCGGCGCGCCTGATCCTTACGCCGCTTTCCTGGATCTGGCGCCTGGGCCACCGCGCCAACGTCGCTTTGATTCTTTCGGCCCAGCGCTCCCTCAAAACTCCCGTAATCAGCGTCGGCGGATTGACCATGGGCGGCGTCGGAAAATCTCCCATGGTCGCGCACCTGGCCGTACGCTTCCAGCAGGCCGGCCGCAATCCCGCCATTCTGACCCGCGGTTACAAGCGCAAATCGGCCGAGCCGCTGGTTCTCGTACGTCGCGGCGAGCACGCCAGTTTGGATTTAACCGGCGATGAAGCGCAGATATTTCTACGGGAAGGCGCCGCGCACATTGGCATTGGCGGCTACCGGTATGCGGTGGGTCAGCAGATGGAAAGACACTTTGCGCCCGGAGTGTTTCTGCTCGACGACGGCTTTCAACACCGCAAACTGGCCCGCCAGCACGACATCGTTCTGATCGATGGCTTGAATCCCTTCGGCGGCGGCGTTTTTCCCCTGGGCCGCTGTCGCGAACCCGCCGAAGGCCTGGCTCGCGCCACCGCCATCGTGGTATCGCGGGCCGAACCCGGCCAGCACAACACTGGCCTCGAACGCCAGCTCCGCCGCTACAATCGGAATGCGCCCATCTTCCGCTGCCGCGTGGTCCCGCGCGAATGGGTGGACGTGAATTCTTCGCTGGCCGTGCCCGCCACGCAACCGGGGTTCACAAAAGTCGCCGCGTTTTGCGGACTCGGCAATCCGCGCTCCTTTTGGAGCACGCTCGAAGAACTGAAATTGGACTTGGTATTTCACTGGGCGTTTGAAGATCATCACTCTTATTC
>JALYJH010000485.1 GCA_030775415.1 Acidobacteriota bacterium
TCTGAGAACCGGCAATTACAGGCACTGCCTTTGAAAGAAGAATTGGTACTGGAGCCACAGGGCATCCGGAACGTACATCCGGTGAACGGGGAACTCGCGTTTCTTGGCAATCCACCGCCGAGGACGACTAACAGTACGGTGGATGATAGCTACGCCCTGATCACGCATGCGCCAGGCGTCCACGGAAAGGGCGACGTGTTGTATCTCGCCGGGACCAGCGCTTTCAGCCCGACCGCCGGCGTAGAGGCTTTCACGGACCCAATCCTGGCGCGCAGCATTGTGTCCAGAATGCGCAAGGCGGATGGGAAGCTACCGCGCTATTATCAGGTTCTTCTCGCCGTGAAATCGATGGACGATACGCCCATTGAGATCAGTTACCTCATGCACAAGGAACTGGCCGTGGCGGGCCGCTAGCGTATTCCTACGCGGCAGCTTCATACGCGCTATTGTGCTCCGATTATTGAAGCTTCAAACTAGAGACTTTGATAGTATCTCCGGTGACGTCCCCTTCGACGGTTACCCTCAGGTTGTCGATCTTCTTCGTAGCCTTCAAAGCGGCGGCGGCCTTCGCATTACCGGCGGCGTCCAGCGCGATGAACTTATCGTCGGCAGTGAAGACTCCGTATCCGGTCTTCTGGCAATCGGGCTCTAGGGCGCACTTGGTGTCGTGCTTGGTGGCGAACGCCTGCCCTTGTTTTACAGCCGCCGCGGAACACATTTTATCCATTAAAATGCCCGTCACTTGGGCCGCGGAGGCAACGCCGGTTATGCCGGCAAGCAGGCAGGTGACGCTCAAAACACGAGAGAAAGCTTTCATCGTTTGGTACTCCTTATAGTCCGTTCTAACACAGAGGCTCTCAGAATGCCAGCGGCGCAGGATGCAACGAAACTGAAGCCAGCGAAGGATTGGTGTAAAGTGAAATCGGTCCCTTGCGGGATCAAAGGAGTTCGAATATGAAAAAGATTCTTAAAAATCTGTGTGGCCTGGGTTTCCTGGCCGCGTTCGCTTCGTTTGCCGCGGCCGCCGATGGCACTTGGACGGGTCAGATCAGCGACAGCATGTGTGGCCCTAGTCACGCGAAAATGACTTCCGCTCACGCCGGATTGACGGATCGCGATTGCACGCTGGCCTGCGTCAAGGGCGGCGGAAAATTTGTTTTTGTAAGTGACGGGAAGGTTTACAAGATCTCCAACCAGGATTCGCCGCTTCTGCAAGTGCATGCCGGCCACACCGTGCAACTCACGGGGGATATGAAGGGTGACACCGTCACGGTTTCCAACATCACAATGAAAAAGTGACCAGCGGAGGATTATTTTGCCCACTCAAATTGCACGTACTCTAGGCACGAGCCTGCTGCTGATCAGCGGGCTGGTGGTGGGGTGTTCTTCAGCGCCAAAGGCGCAGCAGCATCTCGATCGTAAACCGGCAGCGGACTTTACCTTGGCGGACGCCAGCGGCGCGAAAGTTACTCTGGCCAACTACAAGGGAAAGGTGGTGCTACTCAACTTCTGGGCCACCTGGTGCGGGCCTTGCAAGGTGGAGATTCCCTGGTTCATGGAATTCAATAAAAAATATAAAGATCGCGGGCTGGCGGTAGTAGGGGTGTCCCTCGATGACGACGGCTGGAAATCCGTGAAGCCCTACCTGGCGGAAAAGAAAATCGACTACACGGTGGTCGTCGGCAACGATGCGGTTTCCAAATCCTACGGGGATGTGGACTCGCTGCCCACTACCTTCATTATTGACCAGGACGGGCGGGTTGCCTTCACGCATACCGGGTTGGTGGGCAAGGACACCTACGAGAAGGAAATCCAAAGTCTATTGGGCGATCAGCGCGCCGCTCTTAATTAATAGCGAACTGCTTCCAGAAACAGGCCCGAAGCCGGCGCGGTCCACGCGGCTATGTCGAGCTTCGGGTTCTTGCGACCGGTCAGCAGGCTGGCGAAATCGTCAACCGTCACTTCGCCCAGTCCCACCTTCACCAGAGTGCCCGTCAGGCGGCGCACCATTTTCCAAACGAAGTGCGAGGCTTCGATGCGGAATACGATCAAGTTGTCGTCGACAGCCACTTCAGCGGCAGTGACCACCACGGTGGTGGATTCGCCGGGGCGCGATGGGTCGGCCGCGCGGAAACAGACGAAGTTGTGGCGGCCGGGGATTAGCGCGGCGGCAGCCTGCATATTGCTGACGTCGAGGGGCTGCTTGATCCACCACACGAAGCGTTTTGAAAGCGCGGTTTTGCGCGTGGAGATCTGGTAGAAGTAGGCGCGCGACACAGCGTCGTGACGGGCATGAAAGGCGGGCGCGGTTTCGACGCATTCTAGGACCGCAATGGAGGAGGGAAGGCGATCGTTCAGCTCGCGGAGGATGCGGGCGGGCGGCAGATCGCCGCGAAGATTGCGCACCTTTATATGCGCCACTTGGCCGACGGCGTGAACCCCGGCGTCGGTGCGCCCGGCGCCTTGCAGGTCAACTTCGACGCCAAAAAGTTCGTCGGCCACCCGTTGCAGGTCACCTTGCACGCTGCGGGCGTTGATCTGAGCCTGCCAGCCGGAGAATTTCGAGCCGTCGTATTCGAGGGTTAATCGGAAGGTCCGCATGTAACCGCTATTATGCGGGAAGGCGGCGGTAACGGTGGGCAAGGGCACCCCTAAAATGCCGCTTGCCCGCTTTACAATCCCCGTTACCGGTAAGTGTAGGCGCGGGTTCGAACTGAGTCGTGAAGGATTTGTAAAATACTTGTAAACAATCCTGGCCCGCGCGCAGGTCTGTCACCAGAATCCGCATTGCCCGTCTACAGTAGGGATGGGAGCCATGAAAACCGTTTTGGTGATCGACGACGATGCCGCGCTGCGCGATACCATCGGCTTGATGCTGGAGACGGAAGGTT
>JALYJH010000486.1 GCA_030775415.1 Acidobacteriota bacterium
GAGTAAGCTCGCGCTCAGCTGGCTGGCGGAAGGAAAGGTGCACATAGCAGGCTCGCACCTGGAAGATGCGAAAAGCGGCGAATTCAATCTACCCTACATCCGCAAGCAGTTTCCAGGAGAGGAATTCAGCGTGGTCACGTTCGCGCGTTGGGAAGAAGGACTGGTGATTGCGGCGGGGAATCCAAAGCGTATCCGCAAGATTGAGGATCTGGCGCGCAAGAATGTTCGTTTTGCAAATCGCGAACCGGGTTCGGGAAGCCGTGGACTGCTGGATGAGCTTTTGGAGAAAGCTGCGATGGAGGCCAACAAAATCCAGGGCTACGAGCGCATCGCCTTTGGCCATCTGGCGGCTGCTTACTGCATCCTCTCGCAAGAGGCCGACGTGTGCCTGGCAACCCGCTCGGCGGCGCAGACCTTCGGACTAGATTTTATTCCGCTACGCAGCGAACGCTACGATCTGGTGATGCGTAAGCGAAGCGCGGATCTGCCTGCGGTCAAGGCCTTTTTAGATGTTTTACAGCGAGCGACGCTACGCCGCAAATTAGAAGTGCTGGCGGGATACGACACGTCGCAAACAGGCGCGCTGGTGGCTTAGGCGTCCCGCTGGTGAACATTCCAAGCTGCAAAGGCGAATCGATCGGCTATGCTGTGATTAGCGTGCGTTGCCTTTCTAGGAATCGTTAGTGAAGCCCGTCATTGGTATTGATCTAGGCACGACAAACTGCGCCTTGGCCTACACCGAGGGCGAAACAGTAGAGCAGTTCGCCATCCCGCAGTTGGTGCAACCCGGGGAGATGCGCGAGGAGCCGCTGCTACCCTCCTTGGTATTTTTAGATCCGGCTGGGCCGATTGTGGGCGTGCTGGCGCAGAAGAAGGGCCTGGAAAACGCGGGGCGGCAGGTGGCTTCGGCGAAATCATGGTTGTCTCACGCGGGCGTAGATCGCGAAGCGGCCATATTACCCCCTAATGCGCCGGAGGGCGTCGCGAAGATTTCTCCGCTGGAGGCTTCGCAGAGCTATTTGAGCCATCTGCGGGATGCCTGGAACGACAAGCATCCAGCGCAACCGTTTGACGGCCATCAGGTGTTGGTCACGGTTCCCGCTTCCTTCGACGAAGTGGCGCGCGAGCTGACTCTGAAGGCCGCGGGACTGGCCGGATATCGCGACGTGATTCTGCTGGAAGAACCGCAGGCTGCCTTCTATGCCTGGATTGAGCACAGCGCCAACTGGCGGGAGCAGGTGAGTGTCGGTGATCTGATTCTAGTGATCGACATTGGCGGGGGAACCACCGATTTCACGCTCATTGCGGTGAAAGAGCAGGCCGGCGAGATCGTGCTGGAACGAATTGCGGTGGGGGACCATATTCTGCTCGGCGGCGACAACATCGATGCCGCGCTGGCGCATCACGTCGCGCAAAGCCTGCCCCGGAAGCTGGACGCGATCCAATTTCATGGCCTGTGGCAGCAGTGCCGGATGGCGAAAGAGGAGCTTCTGGCGGACGCCTCGAAAGCTGAGGAACAAACCATCACCATCCTGGGGCGGGGAACCGGCGTGGTGGGCGGCACTATGAAGAGCAAGTTGAAGCGTGACGACTTGCAGCGAATTCTGCTAGATGGTTTCCTCCCCGTGGTGGCGATGGACGCCGCCCCCGAAGGACGGCAGGGTCCGCTTGTGGAATTTGGTTTGCCGTATGCCGCCGACGCGGCCATCACCCGGCACCTGGCGCACTTCCTGCATCGCCACGCGGCGCGCCCCACGCATGTGCTCTTCAACGGAGGCATGTTGCGCGCGAAGATGGTGCGCGAGCGGATACTCGAAGTGATGAATGGATGGCTGGCGCGGCCTATCATCCCGCTGCTCGCGGACGACCTCATGCACGCGGTGGCGCGCGGGGCCGCGTATTACGGCCTGGCCAGGCAAGGCAAAGGCGTGCGGGTTCGCGGAGGAGTTCCGCGCAGCTACTACATCGGCATCGAAACCGCGATGCCGGCGGTTCCGGGCATGAAGCCTCCGCTGAAGGCTCTGACCGTAGTGCCTTTCGGAATGGAAGAAGGCGGCGGACATCAGATAGGAGACCGGCGCTTTGCCTTGCGTGTGGGCGAGCGCGCGCAGTTCCGTTTGTTTCAATCCACCGAGCGCAAACAGGATCTGCCCGAAGAGCTGCTCGAAGAGATTACGCCGGAGATGGAAGAACTGACGCCCGTCGAGGTTTCGCTGCCCGGCAAACCTGGGGAAATGGTTGCGGTGACGCTGGAGAGCCGGGTGACAGAAACCGGCATGCTCGAACTGTGGTTCGCCGCGAACGACGGCCGCCGCTGGAAACTGGAATTCAACGTGCGGCCGCGGGCGGCGCGAACCGTTTGAGTATTGAGGATCTCGATTTCTGTTTTTTGGAGTTGTGGTACGCCCGAGAGGATTCGAACCTCTGACCTTTTGCTCCGGAGGCAAACGCTCTATCCAGGCTGAGCTACGGGCGCAAACTCAATGAATTGCACGGCACATCGCAAGTTTAGATCTTTTACTTCCGCAAAAGGAATCTTGCAATGTACACGACTCAGTTTATCACCGAACGCAGCTAGTTGATGCGCAAGCTTTGCAAATCGGTCTTCAGTTCAGATCGCGCGACAACATGAGCTTGAGCGTCACGCGGTCTGACGAGCCTGTCAAGCCGAAACCAATGCCGGTCTCGATGTTCACGTTCTTTCCCTCGTGATTCATCACCGCCCAGACCTGATGGGACTGCTCGTGCGCCGAATAAATCTGGCGGAATGGTCCGTAATCCGCGTACTCCTCAATGCTTCCCGCCCATTTCGGCGAGAAATTATAAGCCAGCCGCACGGCAGGCGCAAAGTCCAGACTCTTGAATCCGCCGGTGTAGGAA
>JALYJH010000487.1 GCA_030775415.1 Acidobacteriota bacterium
ATCGACACGCGCACGCTGCTGAAAGTGTCGCTCGAAGACATCGTGCAAAGCGATGAAATTTTCACCACGCTGATGGGCGAAAACGTGGAAGCGCGCCGCAAGTTCATCGAAGACAACGCACTCGACGTGCGCAATCTGGACGTCTAGGCGGCGTCACGTCTAGGCGCGTCCAGGAACGCGTCTTCGCGAGGCAGCGCAACTTCTGACGCAGAGCCAGCACGCCCCAGCTTCAGCGCCCAGTAGCCAAAGCCCGCGAGCACGATCGTGAGCAACTGCAGGCGCATATAATCGGCCCAAGACTGCGTGAGCCATGGCACCAGCCACAAGACCAGCAGCCATACCTGGAACCCGGCCTGTTGGCGCTCATCGGCTTGGGCAAGCGAACACGCCGTGATGGCAGCCGCGGGGACCAAGAGAATGGTGTCATAGACCGCCACGTAGATATTGATCATCAGGGTCCAGGTGAGCGTAGCGGCCCACAAGTAACGTTGCACTTCATGCCCTTGCTTGCGTGACCGCCACCAGTTCCACGCGAGAACCAGGAAGGCTGCTGACGTCGCAATGGTGGCAATGGCGCGCTCGAAGGAGCTGGCGCCCAGCAGCACCGTGAAGAAGGAATTGAGATCCACATACTTGGAACGCCGCAGAATGGGCTCATTGCTAGTAGCGTAGGCGCCGAAAACGCGCAAGCGCAGGATCCACAGCCAGAGGCCGTTCACCCCAGAGGCGGCGCTCGACCCCAGAAGCATCAGCGCTGAACTGCCACTCAATCCTGCCAGCATCCTCCAGCATCCGCCTAGTAGCATCATGGCTGCTGGAATGGCTACCAGCGATGGCTTGTAGGTTGCCAGACCCAACGCCAGACCGGCCATGAGAGGCCAGCGTTTCTCGAAGCAGCAGAGAAACAAAACGACCGCGGCGAAACCTAGTACTGAAAGCTGGCCGCCGATCCAGGTTTCGAGCGTGAACATCGGCGCGGAGAGCGCGAGGAGAAAAGCGGTCCGGCGGTAGCTCTCGCGCAAGAGATTGCGAAATAGCAGGTATAACCCGGCTGCGTATACCGCCAGCGAAAATAGCAGCCACGCGCAGTACGCCCAGCGGTAGGGCAGCAGCGCGAAAGGTCGGAACAATTCAGAAACCACGGGCGGGTAACCGAAGACCAGCATCTGGGTCGGCGACATCTCCGGCACGACCTGGTGCTGTAGCTTGGAGAACGCAGGGACATCGTAGATCAAAGCCGTTTGATGTTGATTGAGCAGCTTACCCGCTGCGTAGAACTGTACGAAGTCGCTGCCCATGGGCCGGCCCATAAAGGTTTCCCCGCGAAAGCCGTAGTAGAGGGAAAGCCCACAGGCGATGAGTCCGCCGATGAGCGCGAAGGTGCTGAAGGCGCGGGCTTCGCGGTGCCCCGGCAAGGGTCCGATGAGGCGCTGAATTTTTTCCGCCAGGGATCGCTCCACAAACGGATCTATCGTCACAATGCCAGGTGGAAAATAGGAGCCCGGATCAATCGATATAAACGCGTTTGACGCGGGCGTGGATTCCGCACAGCACGGCGTAGGAAATGGTACCGGCCCATTTCGCCATTTGTTGGGCATTGATGGATGCAGCGCCTTCGGAACCTAACAATGTCACGGCCTCGCCGGCTTTCAGATCGGGGCAAGCGGTGATGTCGATGGTGGTCAGATCCATCGAAACGGCCCCCACCACGGGCGCGAACTTACCTTTGACGATGACCTGGCCGCGGTTGCCCAAACGATGCGGAATGCCGTCCGCGTAGCCGGCGGCGAGCACCGCGATGCGCATGGGGCGTTGCGCCTTGTGAATGCCGCCGTAGCCGATGAGGGAGCCGGCTTCGACGTCCTTGACTTCGAGCACCGTCACTTTCCAGGTGAGCGCGGGAGCCACATGCAACGCTTTACTAGGAGCTCCGCGGGCGGGCGAAACGTATCCATAGATCGCATGCCCGGGCCGCACCAGATTGCCCCACGCTTCCTGGCGGCGATAGGCGATGGGGGTGGTAGCCGACGAATGCACGTAGCGCGGCGCGATGCCAGCGCGGCGGAGGCCCTCGATCACGGCTTCGAAGCGTCGCAGTTGTTGCTCAGTCTGTTTGCTCTCATAATTGCCGGAGGACGCGAAATGCGTCATCAGGCCCTCGAGGGGGGCCGGTGCGGCCGCCACCGCCCGCGCGATTTCCTCCGGCGGCGCGCTGGTTCCCAGGCGGTTCATCCCGGTATCGATCTTCAAGTGATAGGGGACTCGCACCGCATGCAGATCCTCGAGCGAGTGTATTACTGGCGTCAAGTGATGGGCGGCCAGCATGTCGCGCTCGTCCTCTAGAAAATCGGCCATCACTACAATGCGCGTTTGCGTCCCGGTCTGCCGCAGCACGCAGCCTTCTTCGACGTTCGAGACCGCTAGCCACTTCGCGCCCTCGGCTTCGAGGGCATGCGCGACCGCCACCGCGCCATGGCGGTAAGCGTCGGCCTTCACCACCGGCATCACTTCGACGGATTCGCCCACCAGAACCTGCACGGCGCGGAAGTTGGCGCGGATTTGTTGCAGTGAAATTTCGACCCAGCTCCGCATGTCAATTGGTCTCGGCCAGCCCCTTCAGCAGTTTCTCATAGGCATCGGTCACGGCGTCCCAACTGTAGCGTGAGCGAACTCTTTCGATCGCGCGCGACCGCCAGGCCTGAAGTTCGTCTTCACTATAGGCCAGCACTTCCTCGATCACGCGAGACAGATTCTCCTGCGTAAACGGCACACCCGCGCCGCCAGCGACTTCAGCATTCTCGGGCGTGTCCAGATACAGCGTGAGAGCACCGCGCCCCATGGCTTCGATCAGCGCCGGATGCGTGCCGCCCACTTCCGTGG
>JALYJH010000488.1 GCA_030775415.1 Acidobacteriota bacterium
AAAGAGACCGGCGGATTGGCTCTCGGCGCGATTGTGATTGAGTTCGGCAACGCGCGCGTGCGAATCGAAGGTGCAGCGGACCCCGCGAGTATCCGCGCCGCACTGGACAGCCTGCGCCGGTGATCTCGTTACCGGCAGGCACCAGCATCTGGATCACAGCAGGGGTGACGGACATGCGGCGCGGCTTCACCGGATTGACTGCGGTGGCGCAAACGGTGCTGGAACAGAACCCGTACTCCGGACATGTATTCGTCTTTCGGGGTAAACGCGGCGATCTGATCAAACTGCTCTGGTGGGATGGAGACGGTCTCTGCCTATTCGCCAAGCGGCTGGAACGAGGCCGCTTCGTGTGGCCGCAAGCCGAGAACGGGGCCGTTTCATTAAGCCGGGCACAGCTTTCGATGCTGCTCGAAGGAATCGACTGGCGAAGGCCGATCCGAACCGCCGCGCCCGCGATGGCCGTGTAGAACATCTCTTTGCAAACATGTTTCTGAATCTTCATCCCATTGAAAAACGGGTGTGACAAAGTTGCGGTAATGGACATCGGCAAAGAGCCACGAAAGGAATCGGGACTGCCGAACCTCAACGCGCTCGACCCGGAAAGCCTGAAGGCGATCGTCCTCTCGCAACACGCCGAGATCGAAAACCTGAAGCTGCTGGTTCTGAAGCTCAAGCGCATGCACTTTGGCGCGAAATCGGAAAAGCTCAATGCCGATATCGAGCAGTTGGAACTACGGCTGGAAGAACTCGAAGCCAACCAGGCCGCAGCCGATCCGTTGCCCGTGCAACCTGCCATAGCCGTTGTGGCTTCGAAGAAACCCGCACGGCGCCCGCTTCCCGCGGAACTGCCGCGCGAGACGGAAACCATCGCGCCCAAACAGGAAGACTGCCCCGATTGCGGCGGCAAGTTGCGCCCGCTTGGTGAGGACGTCTCTGAAGTGCTGGAATATGTTCCAGGACGATTCAAAGTAATCCGCACGGTGCGGCCGAAACTAAGCTGCGCCTGCTGTTCGCGCATTGTGCAGGAACCGGCTCCGCACAGGCCGATCGATAAGGGACTGGCCGGTCCCGGTCTCCTCGCCCATGTTCTGGTATCGAAGTACGCCGATCACTTGCCGCTCTACCGGCAATCGGAAATCTATGCGCGTTCCGGCGTCGATCTCGACCGTTCGACGCTGGCCGACTGGGTAGGCGGCGCAAGCCGGACCTTGCGGCCTTTGGTTGAGACGTTGAAACGCTACGTGCTGAGCGCCGAGAAACTTCATGGCGACGATGTGCCGGTTCCGGTACTCGAGCCGGGCCACGGTAAGACCAAGACAGGCCGCTTGTGGACCTACGTTCGCGATGACCGGCCAGCCGGAAGCGAAGAGGCGTCGGCGGTCTGGTTCGCCTACTCGCCAGACCGCAAGGGCGAGCATCCGGCCGGGCACCTGAAGAACTATCGGGGTATTCTGCAGGCGGACGGCTACGCGGGCTTCAACAAGTTATACGAGACCGGTGCAATCGTCGAAGCCGCCTGTTGGGCTCACGCGCGAAGGAAGTTCTTTGACCTGTATCAAGCGCATCAATCGCCATTAGCAAAAGAGGCGCTGGAGCGCATTGCACAGCTTTATGCGATCGAGAAGGAGATCCGAGGGAAGCCGCCGGAAGAGCGACGAGATGTCCGGCAATTAAGATCCAAACCGGTGCTGGACTCCATGCATCTATGGCTGAAGGCGACTCTAGCAAAGCTGTCGCGGAAATCCGATGTGGCCAAGGCGATCCACTATGCGCTTGAACGCTGGCCTGCGCTCCTGCTCTTCTTGGCAGATGGCCGCGCCGAGATCGATAATAATGCCGCGGAGCGGGCGCTGCGCGCTGTCGCCATTGGACGTAAGAACTATCTGTTCGCCGGGTCCGATACCGGCGGGGAGCGCGCGGCGGCGATTTACAGCCTGCTCGGATCAGCAAAGCTGAACGGGATCGATCCGGAAGCTTATATGACTGAGTTGCTCCACCGCATCGCTGATCATCCTATTAACAGGATCGAAGAGCTGCTGCCTTGGAGGCTCTTCCCGGCACATCCGGCAGAGGTCGAAGCGGCATGAGTCTCAAACAGATCGTGTCCACATTCTGGAATGTGGACACTTGGAAATGAAACAGGAATAGTCACATGGACTGGTTGAAGCTTGACTCGAAGATGCTCGCCTCCGTTGCTTACGACCCAAACAAGCAGATCCTTTATCTCCGCTTCCGCACCGGCGAGGTATATCGCTACTTCGAGTTCTCCGCTGAGGATTATCAAAACTTTCTCAACGCTGAATCCCGCGGCAAGTACTTCCTGGCCAATATCCGTGACCAGTTCCGCTATGAGCGTCTAGCCAAGCTCCGCGTTGCCTGAGCTTGTCAAGACGGTCTCGACCGGACGCTTACTTCCCAGACGTATGCGCCGCGAAAGAAGGCTAACATCGCAATCCCGATCCATTCGGAGCCTAGCAGCCATGCCATCATCCGATCCACGCGAGTTGAGTTTTGTTCCGAAGCGGAGCGATGATACTTCGAAGCGCGCTCTAGAACCGTCGCTGATTCGGAAGGGATAGCGAGCATCTTAACTTGCCCTTCGTAACTTAGAGGAAGTCAATCCACATCCGAAGATTGGTGACAATAAGTCATCCGGGTGGCCGGTCTGAAGAGCGGCTTGCAATCGGGATAATCCGAAATTTTCACCAACGTGCCCACGCGACGCCGTTACGCCGCCTGCGAACAGCAATTCCCCCTTGGAGCTATAAAGGAGGACGGAGCCGGAAGTAGTGGCGCCGAATCTCTTGGCTTCCGCGCCGCCGTCGTCCCATGAAACCGTGACGTTCTCAAGATGCTGCGCTTTCGTCCAGGAC
>JALYJH010000489.1 GCA_030775415.1 Acidobacteriota bacterium
CGCCTACATCAAAAAAGAACAGGCCGAAGGACGCCTGGTGGCCATGACGGGCGACGGCACCAACGACGCGCCGGCACTGGCGCAAGCTGACGTGGGGCTGGCCATGAACACCGGAACCATGGCGGCCAAAGAGGCTGGAAACATGGTCGACCTCGATTCGAATCCCACCAAGCTGATTGAAGTGGTGGCGATCGGCAAGCAGTTGCTGATCACGCGCGGCGCGCTGACAACTTTTTCCATCGCCAATGACGTGGCCAAGTATTTCGCCATCATCCCGGCGATGTTCATGGCCACTTATCCGGTGCTGGGCAAGATGAATATCATGGGCTTGCACAACTCGCAAAGCGCGGTGCTGTCGGCGGTGATTTTCAATGCGCTGATCATTATTGCGCTGGTGCCTTTAGCGCTGCGCGGCGTGCGTTACCGGCCCGAAAGCGCGGCGTCCCTGCTGCGCCGCAATCTTTTGATCTACGGGCTGGGCGGCATTCTCGTGCCGTTCCCGGGCATCTGGATCATCGATCAAATCGTGCACTCATTGGGGCTGGCGTAAGGAGATTTTATGTGGCGACAATTGCTTCCCGCATTGCGTATGACTTTGGTTCTGACCGTGGTGACGGGGATTTTCTATCCCGTCGTGGTCACCGCGATTATGCAGGCCGTGTTTCCAAAGCAGGCCAATGGCAGCCTGATCGTGAAGAATGGAAAAGTGATCGGCTCGGAGCTGATCGGGCAGAACTTCTCGCGGCCCGAATACTTTCAGCCGCGCGTGTCGGCGGCCGGCAGCGGCTACGACGCTACCGCGAGCGGCGGCTCCAACCTGGGTCCGACCAGCGCCAAGCTGATCCACGGAACGACTAAAATGGACGACAAGAAAAATGAAGTCGTCGATTACGACGGCATCAATCTGCGCATCGTACATTACTGCGTGGATAATGGCATTCCGTATGAATCGTCGCTGCCGCTCGATAGTTTTAAGGACGCCAGCGGCGGCCTCGACGACGTGAAGCTGATCAAGGCTTTCAACGCCGACAAGGCGCCGCTGGTCTTCACGCCAAAGGCTCCGATCCCCGCCGATGCGGTCACGGCTTCGGCGAGCGGGCTTGACCCGCACATCAGCCCGGCCTTCGCCAAAGCGCAAGCGGAACGCGTCGCGAAGGCTCGCGGCGTGGACGTGATTGCCGTCGATCAACTGGTCGCGCAATACACGGAAGGGCGCGACTGGGGCTTTCTGGGCGAGCCGCGCGTGAACGTGCTGCGGCTGAACTTGGCGCTCGACCAAAGCTATCCGATGAAGTAGGGAGGATAATTAACTCCAGCAGCGCATGGCAGAGAGCGAGCACCGCAGGCCGAGTCCGGAACAGCTTCTGCAGCAAGTGGAAGCCGAGCAGCGGCGCGCCACGCAAGGGCGTTTGAAAATTTTTCTGGGCTATGCGGGCGGCGTGGGCAAATCGTTTCGCATGTTCGACGAAGGGCGGCGGCGGCGGTCGCGCGGCGAAGACGTGGCGGTGGCAGCCACGCAGTCGACGGAGCCCGGGGTGGCGGAACAACAACTGCTCACTGGCCTGGAAGTAATACCTCCGCGGGTGGTGGATGGAATTTACGCCATCGACGTCGAAGCGGTGCTGCGGCGGCATCCGCAAGTCTGCTTGATCGACGGGCTGGCGTACCGCAATCCGCCCGGCAGCCGGCACGCCGAGCGCTGGCAGGATGTGGAAGATCTGCTCACGTCCGGCATTTCGGTGGTCACTTCAATCAATCTGCAATACGTGAAAGAACGGCAGCGGCAAGTGGAAGCGATCCGCGGCAAGAAGGTGCAGGATTCGGTACCCGAGGCTTTCATCCGCGCCGCCGATGAAATTGAACTGGTGGATGTGCCGCCGGAATATTGCGGCCCGGGGAATAGCGCGCAGCAGGCTGAGCTTTCGCAACTCCGCGAAATTGCGCTGGTGCTGGCGGCCGATGTGGTGGATCATCAGCTCGAAACTTATTTGCGGCGGCAAGGGATTGAGCAGCTTTACGGCACGCAGGAGCGCATTTTGGTATGCGTCACGCCGCGCTCAAACGCGGCCGCGATGATCCGGCGCGGACGGCGCTTGGCGGATTTGTTCCATGGCGATCTGTATGCGGTTTACGTTCAGCAGGGAGTTTTGAGCGCTCCCGATCAAGAAACCATCGAGCAGAATCTGACGGCCGCGAATGAGGCTGCCGCGCACGTGGAGATTCTGCATGGCGAGGACCCCATTGAAAGCATTCTGCAGTACGCCTACCGCAACGGGATCACGCAGATCTTCGTGGGCCACAGCCAGCAGGACAACCGGGGATGGTGGAGCCGCTGGAAAGCGAATCCGGTGGAGCGCCTGATCATGGAATCGGAAGGCATCGACGTGCGCATTTTCCCGACCGAGGCCGCGCTCGCGTGAGAGGCCGGCTGACCATTTTTCTGGGCTACGCGGCGGGCGTGGGCAAGACTTATAAAATGCTCGAGGAAACGCAGCGCTTAAAGCGCGAGGGGCACGACATCGTGGTGGGCTATTTCGAGCCGCACGGGCGCCAGGACACCATTGCGAAGATCGAAGGGCTGGAGTTGATTCCGCGGCGTCGCGTGACTTATCGCGGAACGGAGTTCGAGGAAATGGATACGGCGGCGATTCTGGCGCGCAAGCCGGAGTTGTGCGCGGTGGATGAGTTTCCGCACACAAATGTCCCGGGGTCGCCGCGGGGCAAGCGCTGGGAAGACGTCATGCTGCTGCTCGAAGCCGGCATCGGCGTGCTGACCACGATGAACATCCAGCATTTAGAAAGCCTGAACGATCAAGTACGTGAGATCGCCAATGTGCAAG
>JALYJH010000490.1 GCA_030775415.1 Acidobacteriota bacterium
TGTAGCCGCGGCGGAAAATCCATCGGCTCTTCCCGAATTCGCGCTGCATCGCCCGCCGTCGCCCGCACCGCGCTTTGAATTCGCGGATGCGCCTGCGGAAGGGCCGCGCGGGGCCATTCCCGATACTCACGGTCCGCTGTTCCCCGGCGGCTATTTGCCGGAGCACGAGAGCTTGGATGCCCTCAAAGACTTGCGCCCACTGGGACAGATCCACGACAGCTTCATCATCGCCGCGGGACGCGACGGCCTGTGGATTATCGACCAGCACGTGGCTCACGAGCGCATTTTGTTCGAACAGGTGTTGGCCGCTCGCGCCAAAAATGCGGCGGAAACACAAGGTCTGTTGATGCCCTTGGTGATCCAGCTCACTCCGGCGCAGCAGCTTGAGTACGCCCGTATCGCCGAGGAGCTCAACGCGCTCGGTTTCGATACGGAGCCCTTTGGCAACCGCACGGTTGCGGTGAAATCCGCGCCGGCGGGCATCGGCGCAAGCGACGTGGAAAAGGTCATCTTCGAGATTCTTGAGATTTCCGAGCGTGAGCTGCGCAAGGCATCGATCGACGATCTGCGCCGTGGCCTGGCGGCATCCATCGCCTGCCGGGCTGCTATCAAGATAAACATGAAGCTGGAGCCCGCAAAAATGGACTGGCTGTTGCGTGCCCTGGCGGCTACTTCGTCGCCCATGAGCTGCCCGCACGGACGCCCTATTGCCCTGCGCTACTCCACACGCGATATTCTAAAGAGTTTCCACCGCATATGAACCGCTACCTTCTGGTAATGCTCGGCGCGGCCCTGGGCGGCTTGTCCCGCTACCTCGTAGGAACCGCCGTTCTTCAACGCTTTTCTACGCGCTACCCGGAGAATGTGTTCCCCGTCGGTACCGTGGTCGTCAATGTCACGGGATGTTTTTTGATCGGCATACTAATGTCCGTGTTTGTGGCGCGCGCCGACTCTAATCCGAACCTGCGTTTGTTGCTAGTGACCGGCGTTCTGGGCGGTTACACCACCTTTTCCAGTTTCGCGTGGGAGAGCTTTGAAGCCGTCGAAAAAGAGCAGATTTGGATTGGGCTGGCGAACATCGTTGTGAGTGTCGTGCTGGGGTATCTGGCGGTATGGTGCGGGGCTTGGGTCACGCGCATGCTTCGATGAAACAGCGCTTCGTCGTGGTGGGAGGCGGCATCGTAGGGCTGGCCACGGCCTGGCGCCTCACTGACCGGTTTCCTGACGCGCACGTGACGGTTCTCGAAAAAGAATCCGCCGTCGGGCAACATCAGAGCAGCCACAACAGCGGCGTGCTCCACACCGGCCTTTACTACCAGCCAGGATCCCATAAGGCGCGTCTGGCCGTGCGCGGCATTCGTCAGATGGTGGAGTTTTGCCGCACCCGCTCGATCGCGCATGAAGTGTGCGGGAAGGTGGTCGTCGCCGTGACGCAGAGCGAGGTTCCGCGTCTGCAGGCGCTGCTGGAGCGCGGGACCGCCAACGGTCTGGAAGGTCTGCGCTGGTTAAAGCCGGAACAACTGCGTGAGATTGAACCGCATGCCGCCGGCGTCGCGGCAGTGCACGTCCCCCAGGCAGGCATCGCCGATTACCCGGCCGTATGCCGCGCGTTGGCGGAAGAGATTCGAACCCGCGGCAGCGAAGTGATTACCAGCGCAGAAGTGAGCGTCATCGAGCGCGAAGGTTCACTATGGCGAATTCACAGCAGCGCGGGCGACTATCAAGCCGAACGCATCGTCACCTGCGCGGGGCTACAAGCCGATCGCATGGCGGCACTAACAGGCCACGCGCGGGCAATCCGTATCGTCCCCTTTCGCGGCGAATATTATTCCATCCGCCGGGAGCGGCAGTATCTGGTGAGAAACCTGATTTATCCGGTGCCGGATCCCACATTTCCGTTCCTGGGCGTGCATTGCACGCGGCTGATTCACGGTGGCATCGAAGCTGGGCCCAACGCTGTGCTGGCGTTCTCGCGCGAAGGCTACCGCAAGTCCGATCTGCGCGTGCGCGACCTGGCCGACGCCCTGGCGTTTTCGGGACTGTGGAAGTTTCTGGCCAAATACTCGAGCATGTGCTGGATGGAAGTGCGTCGTTCCTTCAGCAAGGAGTTATTCTGCGCCACCCTGCAAAGGCTAGTGCCGGAGATTCAGCCGGCGGATCTAATCGCAGGCGGCGCCGGCGTGCGCGCGCAGGCGATGACTCCCGAAGGCGCGCTGGTGGAAGACTTTCATTTCGTCGAAGGACCGGGCGAACTACACGTTGTGAACGCGCCGAGTCCGGCCGCGACTGCAGCGCTCGCGATCGGTGAAGAAATCGCGGAAGCACTCGCGCGGCAGCGCTCGTAATTCTAAGATTGGCTCTTCAGCGCGCCTTGTAGTTTCGCGGCGAAGGCCGACGCGGGCTGGGCTTTCGCCGCCAGCGCGGCCGCGGTTGGCAGGGGAGCGGGCGGTACGGCCTGCTCTTCTGGCTCCACTAGTAGATACTGTTGCTTCTTCAGAACCATGCGCTCGAGCGCGGGATTGTAACCGGTCCACACGCCGGTAGCCTGGCGATCCTTGGCAATGTGCGCGCGCATTGCTTCCATCTTGGAATCCAGGTTGTCAATCTGGTGCAACAGCATGGCCTCCAGAAACATAGGCACCTTTGGGGAACCGAATTCCAGCGAACCGTGATGGCTTAAGATCATGTGCTCGACCAAGTCGCGCAGCAAAGGCGGGAACCCGGGAAGCTGGCGCAAGGCGTCTTCCACCATACGGACGCCGATCGAGATATGCCCGATCAGCTGGCCCTCGGTGCTATAGCCCAGGCTGCGGGCATAGGTCAGCTCACGGATCTTG
>JALYJH010000491.1 GCA_030775415.1 Acidobacteriota bacterium
ACTGAGCCGGAACAGCTTTCCCAGTTTCGGTTCGTACCCCAAGGCCGCCCCGCAGCCCAAGCACACGGAGTTCGGAAAGAAAATGGGCCGGCCGCACTTGCAGCGGTAAGCGCGCCGGGCCCCGACAATTGCCACAGCCTATGCAGCCAGCGAAAACTCATCGCCGTCACTGGGTTGGCTCCGGTCCCTGGCCTCTTGGCACTTTACGCACGTCCGCGCCCAGGGGATCGCCCGCAGCCGCCGCGGTGAAATGGATTCTTCGCAGTCTTCGCAGAGTCCGTACTCTCCCGTATCAAAGCGAGCCAGCGCTTCGCGCACATCGCTCAGGGTTCGCGCATTAATGTTCATGCTGTGAACCAATACATCGCGGTCGGTAACCATACGAATAGTATCCAGCATGTCGGCCGAATTTTCGATGGCCAGACCCGACCGGTCCTGGAACCCGGCCGTCAATTCCGCGAGCTTTTGCTCCAGGGCTGCTCGCTGGTCGCGAAATTCTGTGGAAGTATTCATGACGCTGACCTAAGCAAGCCAACGACCAAAGCTGTTTTCCCTGAAGATCGAACAAAAACCAAGAAATCGTGGAGTCCACCTGCGCGGACTTTGCTCACCACTGCACAAACTGCTGCAGCAGGGCGCTAGCGATTCACGTCTTCGGGAAGGGTCCCGTAGTTCAGAAAATTGTTGAGGCGTAAAGCCGCTTCCGTCACGGCGCGGCGCGCGATGGTGAGCTCGTGCGAAGCGTTGTGCAGGCGCTGGCTGCCATCCGGCTGCGGCACGCTGCTGGGGATCTCGCGCATCAAGGCATGGAAGGCGGCATTGGCGGCCTCGGCACGCGCCGTCGCCGCGGCCACTTCCCGCTCGAGTCTGTAGGCAATCGAGCGCTGAGACGCTGGCGCCTCGGCGCACTCGACGCAGATCGCCGTGCCGCCATGGTAGAGATCGGTTTCCTTGCGGCAATACGCGCACAGCGCCATGGAACAAACGTACCCCGCTCCCTTCGAACCTGTCAAATTTTACTTGCCGGCAAGCAGAGCGGAGCGTGCGCTCTTCAGAGCGTTGCGCAGGTCTTGCCGCGCGTCGTGCCAGTAGCGGGAGAAGACCAGGCTGCGTTTGTGATCGACGTAGCGGGCAAGTGCGGCGGAGACGGCGAATCCGGCGAGCAGCGTGCCGGCAAGTTTGGGATCGGTGAGCAGGCGCTGTAGCGCGGCGAGCAGAGGGGACCAGTGAAAGGTGACGGCGTCATAGAGCAGAATGCCGGCGTTCTTGAGCACCGTCCACGGATTACGCCGGGAGCCAGCGCCAGTGGGAACCGACGCGGCCAAGAGCACCGCGAGACAGCAAAGCACGTAGAGGTAATAAGCGACGCGCCCGATGGCGATGGTGCCGCGGACCGCGGCAAGATTCGAACCGCAGGTGGCATAAGCCGCGTCGACCGCGGCTTTGGCTTCCGCGGCGCGAAGGGCCACGGCGGCGTCTTGTTGCGCGTCGCTGGTGGGCGTGAAAATCACTTGGGCGCCAGGGGCAAGAGTGCCGGGGGCGTAACCGTCGGTCCCGTGGGCGATGCGCTCGAGCACGCTCAAGTGGATGGCCGGGGCGAGGCCTTGCTGCTGGCACAGCCGCTGCATGTTGCGCGGCTGCCAGCGGTAGAAGACTCCTAACCCGGCGCGCGAATCGTACATTTTGTCGTCGACGTTGTTGTGTTCCCAAATGTTTTGGCGATCGCTCGAGAGAATGCGCAGGCCGCGCGCTTGCGCTTTTTCGATCATCCAGTCAAGGGTAACCAGCGACATGCCTTGCTTGGGGTAGCCGCCGCCCACGTTCGAGTGAACGCCGGCGAACCAGACTTGGTCGATGTTGGGCTGCGCTTCCCACAGCACCGGCTGGAAGGCAGCGCGGGCTTCGTCGATGCTGAGGGCCTGCGCGGCCCCGTCCACTTGATCGCTCAGTTTACGATCCGGAAATTTGAATCGATGGAAGAGCGCATTAATAAGGTCGCTGGTATGGAAGGGGCCGCCGACGGCGTCCACCGTGTCCCAGACGCCGATGAAGTGGATGCGAACGTCGCCGGGAAGGCTATGGATTTGCTTGAAAGTGCGCATCGCGTCCAGATCGCGCTCGCGGGAATGAAGCATCCGTCCCATCCAGGTTCGATACGACCGGCGGTAGGTGCTGTAGGCCTTGCCCACAACCTTGCGCAGGGCGTCGGTGGTGAGCAACTTCTCGCGGTCGAGGATGCCGCATTTGGCGATCAGCCCGGCAAGTGTACGCACGGTGAACGCGCCGCGGCTGAAGCCGAACAGATAAATCCGGTCGCCGGGATCGTACACGCGCACCAGATCGGTGTAAAGATTGCGGACGTTCTTGGCTAAGCCGAAGCCAAAGGCGCCGCCCAGAAGTTTCAAGGGCAAGAAAGTCTCGGTGCCGACGCCATCGTCGTAGAACGCGACCTGCGGGTCGAGCGCCGGGTTGGTGCGGTGGCCGTTGAGGTCGATGGCCTCGAAAATCTTGAAGACGTTGGTGCCGCGCCCTTTGATGGCGGTGTTTCCGGTTCCGTCCGAGCAGACGATGATGTTCTTTCCCATACGCGGCCAAAGTAACATAGGCCGCGGCGCGCGCTGGCGGGGTGCTGCGCTTAAATGTTGAAAAGAGGGACAGTACACTGGTTGTTGTGCGCGTACTGATCTCGGCGGGTGAGGCTTCGGGGGACCTTTACGCTTCACGCTTGATAGAGGCGCTGAAGGCGCGACATCCTGACGCCGAATTTTTTGGATGCGCGGGGCCGCGGATGCAGGCCGCCGGGGTGGAGGCGGTGGTGGATCAGCGGTCTCTGGCG
>JALYJH010000492.1 GCA_030775415.1 Acidobacteriota bacterium
AGCGGCTCTACTTGTTTGGCGCCGATCAGCAGCGTCTGAAACGCGCCTTCCGGGAAGCCCGCGCGCTGCATGATTTCTTCAATCTTCAGGGCGCACTGCGGAACATTGGAAGCGTGCTTCAGCAAGCCCACGTTGCCCGCCATCAGGCTGGGAGCGATGAAGCGGAACACTTGCCAGAAGGGAAAATTCCACGGCATCACGGCCAGGATCACGCCCATCGGCTGGTAGTGCACGTAGCTTTTGGCGGCGCCGGTGTCGATGATTTCATCGGCCAGAAACGTTTCCGCTTTCTCGGCATAGTAGCGGCATCCCCAGGCGCATTTAAGGGCTTCGGCGACGGCCGATTCGAAGGTCTTGCCCATCTCCAGCGTCATCAATTTCGCGACGCTTTCTTTTTCCGCTTCGAGGAGGTCGGCGGCCTTGTTCATCATCGCCCCGCGCTCCGCGAAAGAAAGCTTTTTGAAGATCTTAAAAGTCTCAGCCGCCAATGCGAGCTTGGCTTCAATCTCGGAAGCGCTAAGCGCCGGGAAGGTCTTCAGAACCTCTCCCGTCGCGGGATTAGTGGTTGCGATAGCCATTTTAGTTTGGGAGGAACTTAATCAGAAATGTTTAGATTACCATCCGCCAGCAGCTATATCTCTGAAAAAAACCATTTAGCCGAGCCCACACCTTCGCAGCAAGCCACGGCGGCCAATTCCATGCCGCTACCCAAGGGCGCTGCGGCGTGCGCAAGCAGAACGGCAAGCCCTCGATGAAGTGTTCAATTAGGTGACCACACTCATGCCCCCGATTGTACCCCCCGGCCCGGGAGCCGAACTGCGTACGCACAATCGCGCCACCGTAATCCTGACGACGCTCAGCGAAGACCCTGAAAAAGATTAAACTACCAGAATTTAAAGTATCCCGTAGCCGCTCTGCCGTGGACTCTTGCCGACCCGTCGGAGCCCCGCCCGCTGTAGCCACATCGTTCTTGAACTACCTTAAAAACCTTTATATTTCGTGAGTTTGCGCAATTCCAGCGCCGTCTTCGCATACAGATCCCGCATAAAGAGCGACCCGTGATCCCGCGCACATCTTCTCATGTTCGCGCTGCCGCGTCTAAAATGCTGCCGCGGTTCACCTCTCCATGACGCGCCGAAAAAGCGCTTACGGGCTCCTCGAATTGCCCCATCGCGGCCGCCCGCCACCCTCACTGCAACATCGCTAGCCGGTACTCCTCGCGTCAAGGAAAAAGCAAGCATGACGCGATCCCCTTGGTACAATCGCTTCCTTAGGGCCTATTCTCATGGCAGATACCATTACTCAATTTGCGGCGCCGGCGATTGTTGTAAGCGAACCCCAGATGAATGAGGCGCTGCGCCTACGGCTGTACCGTCTGCAAGTGGAAATTCGCGAAGCGGAGCAGCGGGCTTATGACTTATTTCTACAAAGTCTGGTCAAAGGCACCAGCCACCTTTCTCTCGGACAGGAAGCGATCGCGGCAGGGTGCGCCGCTGCCATGCAGAAGGGCGATCTGAGCTTTTGCACCTATCGCGGACACGCCCATACCATCGCTCGGGGCGTGCCCATCGAAAAAGTCCTAGGTGAATTAATGGGCCGCGATAATGGATTGCTGCGCGGTAAGGGCGGGTCCATGCACCTGACTTCCGTCGAGCACGGCGTCATGGGATCCTACGCCATCATTGGAGCCCATCTGCCCATCGCCTGCGGAGCCGCTTGGCGCGCCCAGTACAAGGGCGACAAAGATGTTTCAGTGTGCTTCTTCGGCGACGGGACCACGAATATCGGCGCGTTCCACGAAGCCCTGAACTTCGCCGTGATTTGGAAACTCCCCGTGGTGTTCGTCTGCGAAAACAATCTGTACATGGAATACACGCCCATCAGCGAAGTAACGGCCGTAGCGGACCCGGCGGCGGGCCGCGCCAGCGCCTACGGGCTCGAATCGATCATCGCCGACGGCCAGGACGCCGACGTGGTTTACCGCATCGCCAAAACCGCTTTCGACAAAGCTCGCGCCGGTGGCGGCCCCTCACTGCTGGAATTCAGGACGTATCGTTACAGCGGGCATTCTCGCGCCGATCCAGCAAAGTACCGCCCCGCGGGCGAGCTCGACCATTGGAAGCAGAATCGCGATCCCATCAAAATCTATCGCCAGCGCCTGCTCGACACCGGCGTTGCGCAAGACAAAATCGCAGCCGTCGAGACGGAAGTCAAGGCCATCGTGGATCGCGCCACCGAAACCTGCAAAGCCGCGCCGCCCTCTTCGCTGGACCTGCTGTTTACCGATGTCTACGCCGACGGAGGCTGGGCATGGCGGAATTAACTTACCGCGACGCCGTCGCGCGCGGCATCGCGCAGGAGATGGCTCGCGATTCGGACGTCGTGTTTTTGGGCGAAGACATTGCCAAAGCCGGCGGCGTTTTCAAAGCCACCGTGGGTTTGCTCGAACAGTTCGGCCCGCTGCGCGTGCGCGATACGCCAATCTCCGAGCAGGCCATTCTCGGCGCCGCCATGGGCGCGGCCATGACCGGCCTGAAACCCATCGCCGAGATCATGTTCTCTGATTTCATCGCCGTCTGCTTTGACTACATAGCGAACGAATTTTCGAAGAGCCGGTACATGACCAACGGGCAGGTGAAGTGTCCTCTGGTAGTGCGCACCGGCAACGGCGGCTCCGTCCGCTTTGGCGCCCAGCATAGCCAGAGCGTCGAGAATTGGTGCATGATGATCCCCGGCCTCAAAGTGGTGGCCCCGTCCAACCCGCGCGACGTCGTGGGATTGCTGGCCGCCGCCGTGCGCGATCCCGACCCCGTAATTTTCTTCGAACATAAAGCC
>JALYJH010000493.1 GCA_030775415.1 Acidobacteriota bacterium
GTCCACGGCCACTCCGTCCCGGCCAGCTCCGCTAACAAAACATTCTGATAGCGAGCCTCCAGCTCCCCCGGAAACACCCCCGAAGCAAAGTTGCAGTACGTACACTTCTGCGCGCAGAACGGATACGAGATGTAAACCCCAGCCACTTCTACAGGCTCACTTCTTCCCCGATTTGCCGCCCCACTGCGCCCGCCACCAGTTCCACCAAAGTCTGCCCTGAATCCGCCGCCACGAAAGCGCCGCGCCCCGCGTCCCAATCCAGCTTGAAACTCTTCATTTGCGCCGAAACCCATACCTGGCTCACCGGCGCATTGGGGCTCACCACGAACTTCGCCGGAGGGTCCTCGAACTCAATCACCAGCGCCCCTCCGTTGAAGTCCGCCTCGAATTCGTGCCGCTCCCCAGCCGCCGAAAGCCGCCGGTAAAGGTCTTCGAACGCCTGGTCCGCGCGTGTTCTAAACTCTTGTTCGTCCATGGGTTTTGAGGATTCCTCTACCAGCATAGCGCGCCGTAAATCTGCTACTCTTGGTCGTACGAAGCATCTAACGGTTTCATGCAGCCCGCCTGTATCCGACACACCGACCTGCCTGGGACCTCCCAGCTTTTCGCCGATTTAGCGTACCGCTTCGACCGGGTTGCCCGTTTTTATCAGCACGATCCCCACGACCCCGAATCCTTCCAGCGCGCCGCCGCCCAAATCCAATATCCCGATGACCGCCGCGCCGCCTTGGTGGCCGCGCTTAGGTCCCAAAACGGCGATAGCGAGTCTCTCAGGAAGCTAGCCCGGCCCGGCACCGTTGCCGTGGTGACGGGTCAGCAAGTCGGATTATTCTCCGGCCCGGCCTACACAATTTACAAGGCGATGACCGCCGCGCAAGTCGCGCGCCAACTCAGCGCACGTGGCATCCCCGCCGTGCCCGTATTCTGGCTGGCCACCGAAGACCACGATTTCGCCGAAGTAAACCACGCCTGGGTATTCGGCTCGTCCAGCGAACCAACAGCCCTTCGCGTCGGAGCCCCAAAAGAATTCTCGGGCAAGCCTAAACCCGTAGGCCGCATCCCTCTCATCAATCCTCCGCTACATGAGTTACGCGCCGCGCTAGCGGGGCTTCCGTACACCGACGAAGTCATGGGAATTGTCGATCAGGCCTACCGCCCCGGAGCGGCCATGGGCAGCGCCTTCCGCGCGCTCCTCAAAACCCTCCTAGCCAAACTGGACCTGATCTACCTCGATCCGCTGGATCCGGCCATCCGTAAAATCGGTGCCCCATTTTTAGCGCAAGCTCTCACCGCCGTTCCCGATCTAAAAGCCGGATTTCTAGCCCGCAATAAAGAATTAAGCGAAGCCGGCTATCACGCCCAGGTTCACGTAGACGCCAAGACCTCTCTCTTCTTCCTGCTCGAAAAGGACGAACGCGCCACCCTCCGCCGGAAAGATTCCGACTACGCCGAACTAGCCGCTCGCGCGGATCAAGTCTCCCCCAACGCACTCCTCCGCCCCGTATGGCAAGATTATCTGCTGCCCACCGTAGCCTACGTCGGAGGCCCCGGGGAGCTAGCCTACCTGGCGCAATCCCAAGTGGCCTACGAATTATTACTGGGCCGCATGCCCGTAGCCATGTCCCGCAGCGGCTTCACCATTCTCGACGCCCGGTCTCAGAAATTGCTTGACCGCTATCGCATGACCATCACGCAGGTCATGACCCACCAAGGCGCGCTCAAAGAACGCATCGCTCAATCGCTGGTTCCCGAGTCCGTGAACAATTCTCTCCAAACGGCGGCCACTGAAATCACCCGTCAGGTAGATCGTCTTCAATCCGCTCTGGCAACCTTCGACCCCACCCTCGCCGCCTCCGCCGCCAAAAGCCGCGCAAAAATTTTGTATCAGCTAGAGAAGCTGGGCCGCAAGACCGCGCGCGAAACTTTGCATCGCGACGAACGCGCCCAGTCCGACGCCCGTCACCTCTCCGCCATGCTCTACCCGCACAAACACCCGCAGGAGCGCTTCTACTCTATTCTTCCCTTCCTGGCGCAGCATGGCCTGGACCTGATTGACCGCCTCTCCGCCGCCGTCGACCCTATGTGCCCCGACCATCGCGTCTACAGCCTCTAGCTCATGCGTATCAACACCGTCAAGCAAGCTCTGAAAGCGGGCAAGACCCAGTTCGGCTGCAGCGTTTCCATGCTGCGGTCGCCCGAAGTGCCCCGCATCCTCGCCGCCGCCGGACTTAATTGGACCTACCTCGACTCCGAACATGGCGCCTTCGATCTCGAAACCCTGCAAGACCTCATCCGCGCCGCCAACGACGCGGGCCTCTACCCCATTGTCCGCGTCGCGGATCTCCAATACTCCTTGGTTGCCCGCGCCCTGGATTGTGGCGCACAAGGCGTTCTCTTCCCCCGCGTCGAATCCCCCGAGCTACTGGAAAAAGCCATTAGCTGGACCCGCTTCCCTCCCGAAGGCGTCCGCGGCTTCGGCCTGCAGCCCACGCACCTGGGCTACGAACCAGCCACCATGCCCGAGATCATAGCCCACATGAATGCGAACACGATGGTGGTGCTGCAAATTGAAACCTTAACCGCGCTGGAACGCATCGATGAGCTTTTGTCCGTTCCCAAAATAGACGCGGTCATGATAGGACCAGCCGACCTCTCCGTGTCGCTAGGAATCCCCGGCCAGTTCGAGCACCCCAAGCTGGTAGAAGCCATCGAAAAAATCCGCGACGCCTGCAACCGCCATGGCATCGCCCCCGGCCTGCACATGCGTTCGCTAAAACTAATCCAGTATTGGCGCGACCACGGCCTGCGCTTCCTAAGCTGCAACAGCGAAAT
>JALYJH010000494.1 GCA_030775415.1 Acidobacteriota bacterium
GGCATGTAGCAGCTGGCGGGGAACTGGCTATTTAGCCCCGCGGGCTCACGCAATCGAATCGCCATCAGTGGCGGTCTTGGTTGGATTGGTTTCTGAGGGCGGCGGGCCGGTCCCGGATCTCGACCGGCCGACCGTTTTCAATTCGCGAATGGCCACGCCGTGGAGTCTGGCATATTGCCCCACACGGTCGTTCTCGGAATAATCCCCCTCGGATGGTTCAGAATTAAGGTTCTTCACCCTCCGGCATTGCCGATACCTTTCTTTATGAAGATCCACTTACTCCATTGGGGCCCAGAGATATTAGCGGCTTCCGGAGCATTGCCGGGCTTTTGTTGGCTTCGTGGAATTCGTGAATCGAAGGGGAATGAAGCACCATGGTTTGCGGCAAACGTTCTTTTCAGGATTTGATAGCAGCCGTCCTGTTGCTTTCGTGTTGCTGCCTGGACCGCGGATGGGCGCAGACGGCACCTCCTATGGGCACGGCGCGGAGCTTTGGTGTCCTGGGCGCCTCGACCGTCACCAATACCGGGAACACGGCCATCATCGGAGATGCGGGCGTTAGCCCGGGCAGTGCCATCGTGGGTTTTCCGCCGGGGACGGTGAGCGGCACGATACATGCGGCCGATGGGACAGCGGCGCAAGCTCAAGTGGATGCTCTCGCAGCTTACAATTTTCTAGCCGCCGAAGCGTGTACCGTCAACTTGACGGGCACGGACCTGGGTACAGTGACGCTGACGCCCGGAGTGTATTGCTTTGACACGTCGGCGCAACTGACGGGGACTCTCCACCTGAACGCCCTGGGAGATCCCAATGCGGTCTTTGTTTTTCGTATAGGCAGCACGCTTACGACGGCCCCCAATTCGGCGGTGATCCTCAGCGGCGGCTCGCCCTGCGGTGTGTATTTCCAAGTAGGTAGTTCGGCGACGCTAGGCACAGGCACGCAGTATGCCGGAAACATTTTCGCGCTGACATCCATCACGATAACCACCGGCGCGAGCGTAAGCGGCGGCAGCTATGCGCTCAACGGCGCCGTGACCATGGATACCAACGCAGCGACTGCCTGCCAGGGTACGCTGCAGGTTTGTAAAGTTGCCGGAAGCGGCGTGGCCCAAGGAACGTCTTTCTCGTTCAATGTCGCGGGAATTCTGTTGTCCATTCCGACGGGTGCCGGACCAGGAGGATCTTGCGGTCCCGCACTGGTGGTTCCGGCCTTGCCGGCGACGATTGCTGAAACCCTACCATCCGGCACTACTTTGTCGTCGGTGAGTACTCTGCCGGGCGCCGGGTTATTGATCAGCAGCGATCTGGCGGCGGGCACCGCCGTCGTGGCCGTGAATCCCGGAGGCCAGACCATCGCCACTTTTGTGGACACCATTCCACCGCCTCCCAACTCAGGCTTCCTGCAAATATGCAAGATCGCCGGGAGCGGCGTCACGGTGGGTACGAACTTCACGTTCAGTGTGGCGGGAACGCCGATTACGGTGGCGGCGGGCCCGCCCAGCGCGGGGACATGCAGTCCGCCACTGACGCTGGCGGCCGGTCAGGTGCCTATTGCAGAAACGCTACCCGGCGGTACAGTGATGACGGCCGTCTCTACCTTTCCTAGCGCTGGATTACTGACCGCCAGCAATTTGGGGGCGGGCACGGCGACGGTCACGGTGATCGCGGGAGCACAAACGATCGTCACCTTTACCGACGCCGTAACGCCTCTCACGGGCTTCCTGCGGATCTGTAAAGTTGCGGGGACGGGCGTGGTAGACGGAACCAGCTTCACGTTCCTGGGGGCGGGGAGTCCTGTCGTCGTCCCGGCGGGTCCGGCACCGGGGGGCTCTTGCAGCGGACTGCTGGAATTGCCAGACGGTCCGGTGAGCATAAGCGAAATTCCTCACACCGGCTTGCAGTTGACAGCGGTCAGCGTCACGCCGGACGGATCCCTGCTGAACAGCGACCTGGCGGCGGGCCAGGCTACGGTGACGATTGCGGGAGGGGCGCAGACGGCGGTGATATTCGAGAATACGAGAATTCCAGCGCCGCCCACGGGATTTCTGCAGATTTGCAAAGTCGCTGGCGCCGGAGTCGCGCCGGGAACCAATTTCGTATTTCTGGTAGCGGGAACTCCGCTGACGGTTCCCGCCGGAAGCGCGCCGGGGGGCGCTTGCAGCGCGGCGTTCGCCGAGCCCGCCGGTCCAGTAAGCATCGCAGAAACCCTACTCTCGGGCACCGTGTTAACGGCCGTCTCCACTCTGCCAAGTGGGTTATTAGTCGCCAGCAATCTGGCTGCGGGCACGGCTACCGTGACGGTGCAAAACGGTGGGCAGACTATCGTGACTTTCGTAGATACCATTCCGGCCGGCCCGACGACGGGATTTCTGCAGATTTGCAAAGTCGCCGGCGCCGGCGTGGCCGTGGGAACCAACTTCACCTTCAGCGTTGCGGGCACTCCGGTGGTTGTAGCTGCAGGTCCTGCGCCAGGGGGATCATGCAGTGCGGCGCTGCTCGAAGCGGCGGGCGCCGTAAGCATCCTCGAGACACTGCCTTCCGGAACTACGCTCGCGGCCGTTACGAGCTCGCCGGACGGGTCACTGGTCAGCAGCGATCTGGGTGCGGGCGCGGCTACCGTGATGGTGAATGGCGGGGGGCAGACGATCGCGACTTTCCTCGACACCGTCATCCCGGTCCTGCCAGACACCGGCTTTTTGCAAATCTGCAAAGTCGCGGGGGCAGGCGTTGCGGTGGGGAAGCCCTTCAGCTTTAGCGTCGGCGGAAATGCGCTGACGGTTCTGGCAGGCCCCGCGCCAGGCGGCTCCTGTAGCATGCCACTCGTTATGCC
>JALYJH010000495.1 GCA_030775415.1 Acidobacteriota bacterium
TGCGGCTGGTGCTGACCCAGGGGATGAAGCTGGCGCTTGCGGGGTTGCTGTTGGGATTGGGGCTGGCTTACGGGCTGACGCGACTGCTGGCGAGTTTGTTATTTGGCGTGAAGGCGAGCGATCCGGCGACGTTTGGATTGGTGGCGGGGATACTGGCCGCAGTAGCGCTGCTGGCGGCTTACGTTCCGGCGCGGCGCGCGACGGCTATCGATCCGGCTATCGCGCTCCGCTATGAATGAGGGTTTAGTATTTCGGAACCGAGGGGTCGATTTTGTCGCTCCAGGCGGTGATGCCGCCCAGCATGTTCTTCACGTTCTTGAAACCGGACTGGCGCAGGAAGTCACAGGCTTTGGCGCTGCGGCCGCCCATTTTGCAGTGGACGATGACTTCGCCCGCGGGGTCGAGCTCGCCGACGCGTTTAGGGATGTCGCCCAGCGGGATCAATTTCGCACCGGGGATGCTGGCGATTTGATACTCGTTGGGCTCGCGGACATCGATGAATTGGAATTTATCGCCGCGGTCGAGACGGGCCTTGAGAGCTACGGCGTCGATCTCGGTGTCGGACATGTATCCGGCTTGTTGTTCAGCCACAGGAGCAACCTCCGCGGGATTCGGGACCCCGCAAAATTGATGATAGTCGATCAGTTCGTGAATCGACGGGTGATCGCCGCAAACCGGGCACTCGGGATTGCGGCGGAGTTTTAATTCGCGGAAACGCATGGCCAGGGCGTCGTAAAGCAGCAAGCGTCCGACGAGTGATTCGCCCACGCCCAGAATCAGCTTCACGGCTTCGGTGGCTTGAATCAGGCCGATGGTGCCGGGGAGGATGCCGAGTACGCCGCCTTCAGCGCAGCTAGGGACCAGACCCGGGGGGGGCGGCTCGGGATAAAGGCAGCGGTAGCAGGGGCCGCCCGGGTACGCGAAGATTGTGGCCTGTCCTTCGAAGCGGAAGATGGAGCCGTAGACGTTCGGTTTCTTCAAGAGCACACAAGCGTCATTGATCAGGTAGCGCGTGGGGAAGTTATCGGTGCCGTCGACTACCATGTCGTAGTCTTTGATGATGTCGAGGGCGTTCTCGCTGGTGATGGCGGTGTCGAACTTGTCCACCCGCATGTAGGGATTGATGTCGAGCATGGAATCGGCGGCGGAATCCAGCTTCTTGCGGCCGACATCTTTGGTGCCGTGGATCACCTGGCGCTGCAGGTTGGTGTAATCGACTACATCGAAATCGACGATGCCTACACGGCCGACTCCGGAGGCGGCTAAATAGAGGCCCAGGGGCGCGCCCAGGCCGCCGGCGCCTACCATGAGCACTTTCGCGTTCTTCAGCTTGAGCTGGCCTTCCATCCCTACTTCGGGGAGGATCAGATGGCGCGAGTAGCGGAGAATTTCGTCTTTATTGAGCTGCGTAATCGGGGGAGCTGCAACGGCCATCACACACCTCCAGCAATACTGGGGACGATCGACAGGGTGTCGCCCGCGGCTACCGGGGTGGCGTCCTTTTGCAGGTAGCGAATGTCGTCGTCGTTCAGATAGACATTAACGAAGCTGCGCATTTTACCTTCATCGTTGAAGAGCTGCTTGCGCAGGTCGGGAAACTTCTGGGTGAGCGACGCCAGCACTTCGGCGACGGTGGTGCCGGTCAGGTCCACCGAGTCGTGCTTATCGGCGAACTGGCGTAGGGGCGTCGGTATCAGGACTTTGGCCATATCAATTCTTCTTTCTCCGCGACGGTCTGTTCGGCGTTGGGCAGGAAGCTATTGGCGTGATCGAACCTGCCGCCTTTCACCGAGAGTACGACGAATGAATACCAAGGACAGGAATTCTCTAGATCGGTTTTTGAGAAATAGGCATCGCAATCGGGGTGCGAGTGGAAGATGCCGATCAAATCGAGTCCCGCGGCGCGCGCTTTCTTGTCGGCTTCGAGCAGGTCTTCGGGACGCAGCTCATAGCGCGCTCCCTGTTCGCCCGAGTAGGCGTTTTCGAGGGGCTGCGCGAGCGTTACCTCTTTCACGCCGCCGTCGATAGATCCAATCACGGTTGAACCAAACATCGCCCCGCAGCACTCGTTGGGATATTTGGCTTCGGCGTGGGCCACCATGGCATTCCACGCAAGCTGGTTAATTTTAATCATTCCAGAAGGACTCACTCAAATATTTCGTGGCGCCGTCAGCCAGTACGGTTACCACGACACCGCTTTGTCCCGCGGCGGCCAGTTTTTTGCCGACTTCACGCGCGGCGTGGACGTTGGCGCCGGAAGACATTCCGACAAGCAGGCCCTCGTGGCGGCCCAGCCAGCGCGTCATGGTATACGCGTCTTCGGTTTCAAGCCACAGATTATCATCGGCCAGCGTGGGGTCATATATAGCGGGCACGATCGCGGTGGGCATATGCTTCAGGCCTTCCAGGCCATGGAATCCGGAGGACGGCTGGGCGGAGATGCATTTCACTCCGGGGACGTCGCGCTTGAGGCGGCGGGAGGTGCCGGTGAAGGTCCCACTGGTTCCCATGCTGGTGACGAAGTGCGTCACGCGCCCCTTGGTTTGTTGGATGATTTCAGCGCCAGTGCCTTCGAAATGGGCGGTCCAGTTGGCGGGGTTGCCGTATTGATCGGGATAGAAATATTTCTCTTCGCCGGCAGTGAAGATCTGCTGACAGAGGCGAATTGCTCCGTCGGAGCCTTCGCCGGGATCGGAAAAAACCATCTCTGCGCCGTAAGCCTTAAGGATTTGTTTCCGCTCGTGCGAGGCATTGGAGGGGAGGCACAACTTTGCGCGATATCCTTTGATGGCGCAGATCATGGCGTACGCTATGCCGGTGTTG
>JALYJH010000496.1 GCA_030775415.1 Acidobacteriota bacterium
GCAACGAGAAGGTCGACGTTTGCCCTTTTTGGAGGCTTGTTGTTGACCCCCTTCCTAGCGCAGGCTTCCTTAGTGACCCTGAACCTGGGACAAAGCGCACAAAACGTGACGATGAACGGCACCGGGCCCAACTCGTCGAATTTGGGGACTTACGTGGTCACCATGGGCGCCTGTGTGCCCAGCGCGAGCACCACCACCTGCACGCTATCCGGCGCTTTTACCAGTAGCACCGCGGGCCTCGAATCCGGCACCTATAGTCTGGTTACGGTGTACAGCGGTACTGGCACGTCGCCGCTGCTCGGAGTCCAGCAATCGGCAGGTTCCAATTTCTTTAGCTTTTCCTCCATCCCCGCGGACGCGACCATGAACTTGACGTTGGTTTCTTCGAGCGGAACTTTGGTTGTGCCGTTCCTAGCACACAGCGCTTTCATCAATGGCGCTACTTTCGGGTTGGCCTACACGACGCCGGTTTGTAGCGGTACTCCGGTGTCACCTTGCGCGGTGGGTCCGGTGGGTCTCGCCAATGGGGCGGTGATTACGGGACCGACGACGGGGACCGCTTCCTTTAATCAGGGAAACACCTATTATTTTTCCCATCTCGCCTTTGCGGAAAATTGGGAAAGCACGCTCACCTATAACAATTATTCCCCGGCAGCGGTGAGCTGCACTACGAATTTCTATGGCGACAACGGACAGCCGTTAGCAGTTCCCTTCGCGCAGGGAGCGGTGACGACGCGTACCGATAACCTGGCGGCGGGCGGATCGATTCATGATCAGACGACGGCTCCTCATACCGGGACCGTAGTCGAAGGCTGGGCGCAGGCCACCTGCACAGGGCCGGTGCAAGCGAGCCTGCTTTTCCGTGAGTATAGCGGCGGCGTGCCCCTCGATGAGGCGGGCGTGAACGCGGAGACGGCGGCCACCAGCGAGTTCGCCACTTTCGCGCAGACGGCCACGGGCATCGCTTATGCGAATCCTTCAAGCACGCAGTCGGCCGTGATTACGTTTACCGTGTACGACAACAGCGGGGCGCGGCTAGGCAGCGGCAACGTCACGCTAGGGCCACTGGCCCATGGGGCTGCGAATATCGGCCCCCTGCTGGGGCTGCACAACTTCACAGGATTTGTGAAAATCACTTCGACGATTCCGATTATCAGCTTGTCTTTGAATTTCGAAATCGCGCCGATCTTTTCTTCGCTGCCCCCGGGAGATTTGCCGAGCACTACGCTGCTGATTACGCCGTAGGAGAATGGGAACGGCGAGTGCGGACCTGGAACGTACCTTTTTCTAGCGGCCGTAAAGGCGGATTTCTTTGCCGTCGGACAGAACGACACGCTCCAGGCGTAGGATCTTCTGGCCGTCACCAAACTGGTAACCAATCCCGGTGATTACATCGCCGGGCTTAACGGTAGATTTGGTCCACCCATTCGCTTCCATTCGGATGATGGCCGGGCCGCCCGCCTCCCATTTCTCCATGCGGCCGTCGCTACCTTGAACATCAAGAGTGATCATCGGATGGGGATTGGCCCAGCGGAATTCGGTTACCGTGCCCTTCACTGTAACCAGCCGGTCAAAGCTGACCGGCCATGAGTGATGCGCCGATAGCGGCGCGGCGGCAAAGACTAGCGTCAGGATGACGATCGCATGAACGCGTAGGGTCTTCATCGTTGTTCCCTCCTGCGGATATTCTATTGCAAAATACCCACTGCGGGAACGGGTCGGCTTGTTCTACTTCTCGTGCGATGTGCCGATGCCTTGGCGCTGCTCGCCTTCTTTGGTGTCGTTCACGCCCAGCTTCTGGGGATGCTCGGCCACACGGTTCTGCGGATCGTTGGGGCTCTGGCCTTTTTTCGGTGGCTGGTTCTGGTGGCCGTGCTGATTATCCTGCCGGCTCTGCTGGTTTTTGGTTTGGCTCATCGTGAAACTCCTTCTTTGGAATAGACGATTGAGACGACGGGAACAGTGCAGGGAAAGATTACCGATGGTCTTCGGCCAGATCTTCTCGTCGAGCGCCGCGCCATGAAGCACTTGGATCAGCGCGAGTACGAGCTCGTCAACTGACATCAGGACTTCTCGCTATATTGCGAATTCCTGGGAGGCCGGTTTTCAGCCTGGCCTACGGTCGGGGGCGGCGCGGTTATTCAGCGCGTTCGAGGACAACTACTGTATCGAAAGCCTTATTGGTGCCCTCGGTATAAATAGTCATGGTTTTGCCGTCCTTGGAAATGGCGGTTCTGCCCTTGGTGCTGGTGCCGCCTTTTTTGGTTTCGAAGGTGAAGGTATTGGGATCGATCAACTTCATTGAAATACTGTCCCAGAGGGCTCCGGTGGCGTGATAATCTTTGCCGTCGTATTTTGCCGTATAGCTGAAAGTGATGCGCGTGCCGTCGCCCATTTCTCCACTATTCGTTACCTTGACGCCTCCGTCAATGGCTTCACGCTTCGTAGTGAAGCTTTTGATCGCCTGCGGGTCACTGCTCTTCGCGGGGTCTATTTTACGCTTCCATGTTCCTAGCGTATTGTCGGCTGCTCCAAACATTGCGGTGGCGGTGATCATCACGGCTATCGCCAGTTTCTTCGTTCTTAGCATGGATCTATTTTTCCTCGCGGCTTTCCTAATCAGGGGTCGATTATATCATGGGTGTGCAGCAAACTCAGCGCGTGCGCAGAGTGCGAGCGAAGGGATTATGAGAAGAGGATGAAACCAACCATTCAAAAAGGGTTGAGCTTGCGGCGGCTCATGTGGCTGGTGGCTGCCAGTGCAGGCTTAGGATGCGCCGGACTGGGTTTGGCGCGCGCGCAAGAGGCATCCGAAC
>JALYJH010000497.1 GCA_030775415.1 Acidobacteriota bacterium
GCAGGGATTGCGGTGGTGCTGGCGTGTCTGAAAACCGTGGCCGCCGGGCGCAGTTGGATGGAGGAATCTGTATTCGGCGAGGCGGGGCGCGGCGAGCGCTATCCGCGGAGCGAGCTGACAGCGCGGGAGCAACAAGTATTAGAGTTGGTGGAACAAGGGTTCAAGAATAAGGAGATCGCTCTCGATCTGGGAATCCGTCCAGGTACGGTTAAGATTCATCTGAAACACATTTTTGAAAAAACGGGAGTCCGCGGACGTTACGGACTCGCACTAAATGGGCTGAAGGAACGCGGAATGGCCTTGGCGCAAGCCTAGGTTACGGAGGCGAGGGTTTGCGGGCTTGATATGCTTAGAGCGTGCGAACCCTTGCTTTTCTGGCCCTGTCTGCTACCTGTGTTTCGGCGCAGTCGCCGCTGAGTAAAATCCTCTCGAGCGAACTGGATCGCAACTTCGCCGCACTCAAAGCGAAAGGCGATCCAGCGCCCTATTTCATGGACTATTCGGTGACGGATAGCGAGTCGAGTGTGCTCGGTGCAAGTGATGGCGCGATTTCATCGCAGAACCAGAATCACACGCGGCTCCTCGACATCACCGTGCGCGTCGGCTCTCCCAAGTTCGACAACTACCGCCGCGTGAACGGGCAGATTCCCCGCTTTACGGTGACCACCACGATTGCGCTCGAGGACAACCCGGCGTCGATCCGCCAAGCCCTGTGGCTCGCCACCGACCGCGTTTACCGCAATGCGTCGCAGCGCCTGATTCAGATCAAGGCCGATGAGAAACTGAAGGCGGCGGCGACCGACGGGTCCGACGACTTCTCGGAGGAAGCTCCGCAGGTGTTCTTTCAGCAGCCTCCCGCGCTAAAGTTCGATTCGGCCGAATGGGCCACGCGCTTGCGCAAACTCTCCAAAGAGTTCACCAAGTATCCGGGAGCGCTGAATTCGAGCATCCTGCTGCAGACGGAACGCACCATGGAGACGCTGGTGTCAACCGAAGGCACTCGCCTGGAGCATGGCCGGCTGTTCAGCCGCATCATTATTACTACCGCCGGCAAGGCTGCCGACGGCATGGATCTGCAGACCATGGAAAGTTTCGAGACCGACGATCCGGCTCGTCTGCCCAAGGACGCACAGATTCTGGCTGCCGTCGAAAAAGCCGGTAAAAATCTGCAAGATCTGTTGCGCGCTCCTCCCTCCGATCCTTTTGTCGGGCCCGCCATTCTATCCGGCCGCGCGGCCGGCGTCTTCTTTCATGAAATCTTTGGGCATCGCATTGAAGGGCACCGCCAAAAGGACGAATCCGAAGGCCAAACCTTCACCAAGAGCGTGGGGAAAGAGATTCTCCCGCCGTTCCTTTCGGTAGTCTTCGATCCCACCATCCGCGAATTTCAGGGAACCATGCTCAATGGATCCTATCTATATGACGATGAGGGCGTGAAGGCGCGCCGGGTTCCCATCGTCAAAGACGGCATTCTGAAAACCTTTCTGATGTCGCGCTCGCCGATCGATGGGTTCCCCAATTCAAACGGGCACGGACGACGCCAGCCCGGCGCGGAAATCGTTTCGCGACAATCGAATCTGTTCGTCGAATCGTCAAAAAAAGTCAGCGACAAAGAATTACGGCAGATGCTGATTGAAGAAGTGAAGAAGCAAGGGAAGCCCTACGGGCTGTTCTTCGATCAAGTCACCAGTGGCTACACCACTACTGCGCGCCGCGGCCTGCAGGCTTTCACCGTGGTGCCGCTGATGGTTTACCGGGTCTATCCCGACGGGCGCCCCGACGAGCTGATTCGCGGAGTCAGCATCGTCGGCACGCCGCTCGCGAGTTTCGGCAACATCGTAGCGACTTCCGATAAGAGCGAGATCTTCAATGGCATCTGCGGTGCGGAATCGGGCAGCGTTCCGGTAGCGGCGATCTCCCCGGAACTGCTGGTGTCGAGCATAGAGATTCAGCGGAAAGAACGTTCGCAGGATCAGCCGCCGTATCTGTCCCGGCCGGAGGCGCAGCCCTAATGCCAGTTTCGCGGCGGCACTTCTTGATCGTCAGCGGTTTATCGCTCCCAGTAGCGCGCTTACTGGCTCAGGATCCCTACGCCGAAGACGTAATTCTGCGCGCCATGAAAGATGAGCTGGAGCGCTCGCGCCAGTTGCGCGTAGTGGGCGGCGGCGGCGACGACACGCCGTATTTCATCAGCTATACGCTCGACGACAACGACGCATTCGAAGTGAACGCGAGTTTCGGCGCGGTGACCACTACGTCGCGCAACCGCTTCCGTCTTCCCAATATCGAAGTCCGCGTCGGCAGCTACGACTTCGACAACACTGGCCATATTTACAGCGGTCTCTATAGCGGCTCGCGCTACGATACTGAACCGCTGCCCATCGATAACGACTATCGAACGCTCCGCGAAGGACTGTGGCTGGGGACAGATCACGCCTACAAGGCCGCCGTCGAATCGATCGCGCGCAAACGTGCGGCCCTCACCAACGCGGCCTCGCCCGCGGACAGACTGCCGGATTACACGCGAGCTGACAAGTTCGAGAGCCTGGCGAAAATCACGCGCACGAAAGTGGATGAGGCCGCCTGGGGGGCTCGCATGGCGAAGCACTCAGCAATTTTTAACGCTTATCCTGAAGTGCTGGCGTCCGCGGCAGAGGTTCACTTCAATCAGGACACTACGTATTATCTGGACACGGAAGGCACCGCCCTGCGCTATCCCGATGACGTAGCTTGGATTTACGCGCGGGCCGAAGGGCAATCGATCGATGGCATGGTGCTGCGCGATACGCTCGCGGCACCCGCTTTTA
>JALYJH010000498.1 GCA_030775415.1 Acidobacteriota bacterium
GGCTTGCGCTATCTGTTATTTCTAATCGCGCTTCTGGCGCTGGCGGCCGCGGGGATATTGTGCGGTCCCGCTGCGATGGCGGGGTGGAGGCGGCGTCGGCAAGCACGCAAGATCGGTGGAGGATGGAGCGAACCCTCGGACGCTACAGTTCTGTATCAACAAATGCTCGAACTACTGGCCAAACGTGGAGTGCAGAAGCCGGCCTGGTACACGCCGGTGGAATTCGCGAGAGTCGTGAAGACTCCGCAGATGGCGCCGTTGGTCGAAGAAGCGACGGCTGCCTATAACGAATTGCGTTTCGGCGGGCGCCGTGACGCGGCTCCACGCATGCTGCGGGTTCTCGATCAAATCCGGCAACTCTAGTCTTATTGTGGCCATCCCCGAATACAGCGTTCGCGAACAGCGTGGGTGGTACCTCTACGATTGGGCCAATTCGGCGTTCGTGACCACTGGAGTTGCGTTGTTTCTGGGCCCGTATCTTACGGTGCTCGCGAAGGCCGCGGCGGATCCGAATGGTCTGGTGCATCCGCTGGGCATCAGTGTCGATGCGCGAAGCTACTGGAGCTACCTGGTCAGTTTATCAGTGGTTCTGCAAGTGCTCGTGCTGCCTATCGTAGGTGCGGCTGCCGACTTCGGGCATCGCAAGAAACAGTATCTCGGGGCTACCGCGTATGTGGGGGCGGCGGCGGCTACCGCAATGTTTTGGCTGCAGGGGAGCAGTTACCTGCTCGGAGGCGCGTTGTTTATCATCGCCAACGTAAGCTTCGGCGCATCGGTGGTAGTCTACAACTCGTTCTTGCCGGAGATTGCGCCGCCGGAGCAGCGCGATGCGGTGTCGTCGAAGGGCTGGGGAATTGGCTACATCGGTGGCGGCGTGTTGCTGGCGCTGAATCTGTTGCTGTATCTCAACGCGAAGCGCTTTGGAATCACGGATGCGATGGCCGTGCGGATTAGCTTGGGATCGGCCGGAGTATGGTGGGCCGTGTTCACCATTCCTACGCTGCTGACGTTGCGCAATCGTTCTATTTCCAGAGCAAAATACGCTGCGCTGGGAGCGGTGTTCGGGCAACTGCGCCACACATTGGCGGACATCCGGCGTTATCCGCAGACCATGCTGTTTTTGATCGCTTACCTTCTATACAACGACGCGATTCAGGCGGTGCTCGCGCTGGCTTCGCAATTTGGCAGCGACGAGTTGAAGATTCCGGTAGCATCGTTGACGCTGGCAATCTTGATGGTGCAGTTTGTGGGGTTTTTCGGAGCCATTGCATTTCAATGGCTGGCGTCCGCCACTGGAGCGAAACGAGCCATCGCGGTGAGCTTGGTATTGTGGACGGCTACCTTGATTTACTTGTTCAAGTGGGTGTATAACACGCGCGAGTTTTTCATGACCGCCGCAATGGTAGCGATTGTGATGGGCGGCAGCCAAGCTCTGAGCCGGTCGTTGTTCGCGCAATTGATTCCTCCTGGCAGGGAGGCCGAATACTTCAGTATTTATGAAGTGAGCGATAAGGGGACCAGTTGGGTGAGCCCGTTGGTGTTCGGTTTGGCGTTGCAGATCACGCACAGCTACCGGCAAGCGATTTTGTCGCTGATCGTATTTTTCATTGCGGGCCTGCTGGTGTTGATGAAGGTGGATGTGGAACGTGGTGAAGCAGAAGCTTTAGCGAGCTAACAGGGCCGCTGAATTCTGACCGTTCGGGAGAATGACGGAGTGGAGCACGCGTCCGCCGCGCCCGACGGCGCCTACATAGGAGGCCTGGGCACGCCCGGGGCCGAGAAGCACGACTGTAAATCCGCGATCGGGATAGCGCAGCAAATAGAAAATATTGCCATCGACGGAGGGGCGCGAGTGCGTTGACTCAGGGTATCCAATGCGCCCGACCACGGATTCGTAATCGTCGCGGGCAGTGAACGGCAGCGCCAGTCGAGTGGGGCTTCCAAAAAAGCGCGCACGTGAACCGGCGGTGCCGTCGCGGAAGATGACCATGCCGACGATGCATGTGAGGATTCCGGCGGCGACAGCGCCCATGAGCTTGCGGCTTTTTCGTAATCCGGCGCTGGCTTCGACGCATATACCCACAACTGGGGCTAACTGGCCGGGCTGAGGAGCAGTCAACCACGGGCGCGGCACATCGTTGACGGCGACAGGCATTTCGATGACGCGCCGCACCAGGGGGACGACGACGTCTTCGCGATACTCCAATTCCTTGAGCAGGCCCACAATGACGAAGGGCTCTTCGATGCTCGACACGCCGCTCAAAAAGCGGCGGGGAATCCACAACTCCTGTAGCGATTTGGTGTTCACGACTTGTATTTCATCGCCGCGCGCGCGGCAGAACTGCCACTCGTTGTGCTGGATACATCGGATCGGCGGGTAAAATGAGAACGGACGACGCCCTAGTTGTTCGAGCGGCGTCGGGATGTGCGGCGCGGGCACTGTTCTCCTATTCTACGCTGCTGGCAGGCGCTTGCTCACGCTACAATGTCTACGAGTGAAATTCGCCGGGCTCCTGCTGAGTTTAGTCGTTGGCTTACGTGCCGAGCCGCCGGTGATCTACGATTGCCCGTCCACTGATATCGACCTCTTCGGTTTGACTTGCACGGAGCAAGATCCCTGCCCTGTGTTGCTGGAGCTTACCGCGTCCGAGGCGGCTGGCAACCGGGTGCTGGTTACCGGTAATCTGCATACCCGCAACATAACTCTGTTTAGTCTGCTGCTGGCGAGCGACGATACCGGACTTACCTGGACTGAGCCTATGCCGCGCATGCGCAGCGCCGCGCTGGAGCAGATCGAATTCTGGGAC